>JAVVGH010000203.1:0-2505 GCA_032249215.1 Pyrobaculum sp. | reverse complement strand
GGTTTATTGTTGCGCCTCAGCAGGCGCCGCCGCCTCGGGTCTTGTGGGCGGCTTGATCTTGTACTCGTCGCTGTACCGCATAGTCGCCGGCGTGATCCTCACCTCTATGCCGTAGATGCCCGGCTTCAGAAGCACGTGGACCACCGCCCGCCTCACCCGCTGTTTGGCGTCGTAGCCGATCTTGTAGAGCTTTCCGAAGGTCTGCTTCTCGAACTTAGCCCTCTCCGTGGACAGCTTGCCGCTCACCACGATCTCAAAGCCCTTAGCCCCAGCCTCCGTCAACTGCCTTATGGCCACAAACATGACCCGTCTAAACCTGACGCCCTTAGCCATGGCGTTGGCTATACGGTACGCCACAACCTTGGGGAACATCTCGGGCGCCTCGATCTTGGAGACGTCTATCACGTCTATCTGCGGGTTCTCCACGCCCAGCTTATTAGTGAGGATGTTGCTGATTTCCTTCACGATGGCGCCCTTCCTGCCGATGATCCTAGAAGGTCTCTCCGCGTATATCACGATGCGCGTGCCCAGGGGAGTCTTCAAAATCTCGGAGTCGATGTATCCATATCTGCTCAGCCTATACTCCAGAAACTCCTTAATCATCCACTTCTTCTTGTTCTCCTCCAGGATCTTCTTATACACAGGCAACCTCCTCTGAGCAGTAGACATCGCCACCCCCATCAACACCATATTTAAATTTTTCCGAGACGCGCCCTCTAAACATAAAAACATGCAACATCTAAAGAGACGAATGATGGAAATTCCTTTATGGAGAGAGATGACCGGTTCACCCCTTGCTGATGCTTGCTTACCGCCTCGCTAAGTTTAGTTTGTAGCGCTTCGGAACAACATCCTTAGGCAACTCAACCGCAACGACCTCCACGTTGACGGTCTGCTCGTCGAACCTGGTGGCGCGTCCGAAGGCCCTCGGCAGTATATTGGGGATCCTGATCCCCTTGTGGGCGGCGGCGTGGACTACAACGACCCGCTCCACGTCCAGCCCCCTAAACTTCGCGTTGTTTTCTAAATTCTCCAAGATCTCGAGGTACCGCCTGGCGACCTTGATGGGCCACTTAGCCACGGGCCACCCGCTCCAAGGCGTGGCGTGGTGGGCCTGCTTCTTCTTGAAGGTTTTGATGGGGATGGGCCTCCTCAGCTTCACGACGTCCTCCAGCCACGTCTTGGCCTGCTTAAGGGTCATGCCGTTGATGAACCTAGCCACCTCCACGCTTTTCTTCCAAGACATCTTCTGCTCGGGGGCGTACGCCCTGGCGATCTGCTCTGGCGTTATCTTTACCCCATACTTTCTAAACACGAGATCGATTATCTGTTCGTCGCTTAGCGAGTAGCTCTGATGCTGAGGCACAAAGCCCCGAAGAGAGACGTTTATAAAATTTCCCCCAGCCCGAAACCGACGTGGTGTATATAAAGAGACAGATGTAGCCCAGCCGGTGTCTCTCTGGCGGCTAATCAGGGGTGAACACGGCGTGTTGGCGATGCTGGCATCAACCGCGTCCTACATAGTGGCAGGAGGCCGCGACCCAGCCGTAGCGGCGTTGCTGGCCGCATCCACCTTCCTCGCCGAGGCCGGCCTCTTCGCCCACAACGACGTCGCCAACTTGGAGGAGGACAGGATAAACCGGCCCGACGCGCCCCTGGTCACAGGCGCCGTAAGCTTAAACACGGCGCGTGCGGTGGCGTACGGCTCCCTGACGCTTGGCGCCGTTGTGGCGGCCGCCTTGGGCCCCCTGCCCCTGGCCATATACGCCACGGCGGCCGTGCTCGGCACGCTGTATAACGCCAAACTCAAGCGGGTGCCTGTCTTGGGCAACTTCGTGGTGGCCTTCCTCACCTCAATGACCTACATATACGGCACGGCCGCCGCGGGGAGCGTGTCCACCGTCTTGGTCCTGCTCTACTTGTCGTCGCTAGTGGCTAACCTCGGCCGCGAATTTGTGAAGACGGCGATGGACTACGAAGGCGACATGAAGGCCGGGGCGAGGACCGTAGCCGTGCTTATCGGGCCGCGGAAAGCCGCGGCGTTGGGCGCCGCGGTTACGCTGACATCCACGGCATTCGGCGGGGCTCTCGCATACTTCTCCGCCCTCCAAGGCTTCCACCTGCTGGCGTCGGGCGCGGCGGCCACGAGCCTCATGCTGATCTACCTATCAGCCCTGGCGCTGAAAGGGCGGTGGAAGACCTACCGAGACGGGACGCTCCTCGCGTTTGGCATAACCCTGCTGGCCCTCGTCGCGGAGGCCATATGGCGACTATTCTGATCGACCTAGACGGAACCCTCATCCCCCTCGACGCCTGGAATCCCGTATTCGCCGAGATTTGTACATACATTGCAAAACGTGCAGGCACAACGCCGGAGGAGATATGGAGGAGGGCCAGGCGGAGAAACCTAGAGCTTCTACGGGCGCTAGACCTAAGGGCCTTCGACTGGCAGAGGATACTCGCAGAGACCGCCGCTGAGCTCGGCGTCGACGAAGTGCCAGACGT
>JAVVGH010000202.1:0-2506 GCA_032249215.1 Pyrobaculum sp. | reverse complement strand
TAATAGGAGCCACCAACAGACCAGACGCAGTAGACCCAGCACTGAGGAGACCAGGAAGATTCGACAGAGAGATCTGGATCAACCCGCCGGACTTCAAGGGCAGGTACGAGATCCTCCTGATACACACAAGAAACATGCCGCTTGCGCCTGATGTAGACTTGAGGAAACTCGCCGAGGTGACCCACGGATTCTCCGGCGCTGATCTCGCCGCGCTGGCGCGGGAAGCGGCGATGTCGGCTTTGAGAAGGGCGATTCAGAGCGGGTTAATCGACTTGAACCAGTCGTCAATACCTCCGGAGACGTTTGAAAAAATAAAGGTGACGATGGCCGACTTCATAAATGCGCTGAAGGAAATAATTCCGTCTGCGTTGAGGGAGATCCACATAGAGGTGCCGCGCGTACGTTGGGAAGACGTGGGCGGCTTGGAAAACGTCAAGCAGGAGCTACGGGAGGCTGTGGAGTGGCCTCTTAAGTACCCTGAGAGGTTCAAGAAGTTCGGCCTTCGGCCGCCTAAGGGCATCCTGCTGTTTGGCCCGCCGGGGACGGGGAAGACCCTCCTCGCCAAGGCCGTGGCGACTGAGTCAGGCGCCAACTTCATAGCGGTGAGAGGGCCTGAGATCTTCTCTAAGTGGGTGGGCGAATCGGAAAAGATGGTTAGAGAAATATTTAGAAAGGCGCGTATGGCCGCGCCGGCTGTGATCTTCATAGATGAGATAGACGCCTTGGCCACCGCGAGAGGCTTAGGGGGGGATTCTCTAGTCAGCGAGCGCGTCGTGGCGCAACTACTGGCTGAGATGGACGGCGTGAAGGCTCTTGAAAACGTGGTTGTGATAGCGGCGACGAACCGCCCAGATCTTGTGGACCCCGCGTTGCTGAGGCCAGGCCGTTTCGACAGGATAATCTACGTCCCGCCGCCTGATTTCCGGGCGAGGCTGGAGATCTTGCTTATACACACCAAGGCGACCCCGCTTGCTAAAGATGTGGATCTCGAGGAGCTTGCGCGGAGGACCGAGGGCTACTCCGGCGCCGACCTGGAACTCCTGGTGAGAGAAGCCACCTTCCTAGCTCTTCGCGAGGATATAAACGCGAAGGAGGTATCTATGCGGCACTTCGAGGAGGCTCTTAAGAAGGTTAGGCCTTCTGTCACTCCAGACATGTTGAAGTTCTACGAGACCTGGCTGGAGAAGGCGCGTCAGCTTACAGTAGCGGCGAAGGCCAAGGCAACCCCGCCGCTGTATTTATGATAATCACTACAATAGGCAACATAATCGAGATTCTGTTGAGGAGGCAGGACTCCGTCACGAGTGAAGATGTCAAGATGTTGTTAAAACGCGCAAATATACAGATCTCTGACTCGGAATTTATAAAAGCATTAATGATCCTTGAGATATATAAAAAGATCCACGTGAAAAAAATTAAGAGGGAGGGGAGGGATGTTTTCCAAATAACTAGGCGTAGATAATTATTAAATACCGCGTGTGTAAGGTTCTGTGGGCGTTACCGAGTTGGGTAAACTAATCGGGAAGGAGGCTAGGCGAGAAATAAAGCTCGAGAACCTCGCCGGGAGGTGCGTTGCGCTGGACGCCTACAACGCGTTGTATCAATTCCTCGCCTCTATACGGCAACCAGACGGAACCCCCCTCATGGACCGCGCCGGGAGGGTCACAAGCCACCTCTCGGGGCTTTTTTACCGCACCATAAACCTCCTCGAGGCCGGGATAAAGCCCGTGTACGTCTTCGACGGGAAGCCCCCAGAGTTTAAACTTGCCGAGATAGAGGAGAGGAGGAGGGTGAAGGAGAAGGCAATGGAGGAGGTGGTTAAGGCGATAAAGGAGGGTAGGAGAGAGGAAGTGGCGAAATACATGAAGAGGGCTGTGTTTCTCACCAGCGAGATGGTGGAGGACGCCAAGAGGTTGCTGACCTACATGGGCGTGCCGTGGGTGCAAGCGCCGAGCGAGGGAGAGGCACAAGCCGCCCACATGGCCAAGAGGGGACATTGCTGGGCTGTGGGTAGCCAAGACTACGACTCGCTCCTCTTTGGCTCCCCTAGGCTCGTGCGCAACCTTGCTGTTTCTCCCAAGAGGAGGGTGGGGGAGGAGGTTGTGGAGGTCTCGCCTGAGTTGTTGGAGCTAGACGCCGTTTTGAAGATGCTGAGACTGAAGAACAGGGAGCAACTCATCGACTTGGCTATTCTGCTGGGGACCGACTACAACCCAGAGGGGGTCCCTGGGGTTGGGCCTCAAAAGGCGTTGAAGCTGGTGTGGGAGTTCGGGTCCTTAGAGAAGATGATGGAGACCGTCCTTAAGGGCGTCTCCTTCCCGGTGAACCCCATAGAGATAAAGAGATTCTTCCTAAATCCGCCTGCGACTGATAACTACTCCGTGGAGTTTAAAAAACCTGATGAACACGCGCTTGTAGATTTCTTAGTCGGCGAACACGACTTCAGCGAGGAGAGAGTCCAGAAGGCGCTTGAGAGGCTACAGAAGGCGCAGGGGAAGCTGAAGAC
>JAVVGH010000201.1:0-2514 GCA_032249215.1 Pyrobaculum sp. | reverse complement strand
ACTGTATATTTGGGGGGTGCGTGGGGCTTTCGGTGGAGCTTAAAGACGTCGCGGTGAAATACGGCGATTTTTTAGCGTTGAAAAACATAAACCTCCACGTGGAGGCCGGCGAGGGGCTTGTCCTCCTCGGCCCCTCGGGCTCGGGGAAGTCCACATTGCTCAGGGCCGTCGCGGGGCTGACGCCGGTGGCGAGCGGCAGGGTGTACATCGGTGGGAAGGACGTGACCTACCTCCCACCCGACAGGCGGAAGATCTCGATGCTGTTTCAAGACCTCGCGCTTTTCCCCCACCTAAACGTCTTTGAAAACGTGGCGTTTGGGCTTAGGCTTAGGCATCTGCCCGACGAGGAGGTGAAGAAGAGGGTTGTGTGGGCTCTTGAGCTCGTTCGGCTGGACCCGGCGCAGTTTATGAGCAGGCGGGTGCACCAGCTCTCCGGCGGCCAGCAACAGAGGGTTGCCCTTGCCAGGGCGCTGGTGGTGGAGCCGGAGGTCCTCCTCCTCGACGAGCCCTTCAGCCACATAGACCTCGACATTAAGAACAGGCTTCTGGAGGAGCTGAAGATCCTGCACAACAAGCTTGGCTTCACCCTCATCTACGTGACGCACGACAGGTTTGAGGCAGTGGAGATCGGGGACAAGGTGGCGTTGATGAAGGCTGGGGAGATAGTGCAGGTGGGGAAGCCGGTGGAGCTGTATAAGAGGCCGAAGAACAGGTTCGTGGCGGAGTTCTTCGGCGAGGCCAACATCATACCTGCCTCGCTTCTGGGCGCCGGGAGGGGCGGCTACGCGGTGGTGCGGCCCGAGGATGTGGTCATCGGCAACAACCCCACATATAAGTTCAGGGGGCAGGTTATCGACGTAACCTTCCTGTGGCACTACCTCAAGGTGGAGATACAGAGCAACGGCCATATATTCAAGTCCTACGTGGACCTGGAGACCCCCATCTCAGTCGGAGACGTGGTGGACTTCGGCTTCGACGCAAAAGACGTCTACTTCGTGGAGGAATGATCAGGAGGATCGCCCTAGTCGCCTTCGCCTCCGTCGTACTGCTGTTTTACATCCCGTTTCTCGCCCTGGGGTACTACGTAACCGGCGGGGGCGAGCTCAAGATGCCGTCGTTATCCATGGTGACCACCACGTTTCTCCTGGCGGCGCTCACCGCAGTGGTGTCTATCGCCGTGGCGTACCCCGCCGCGTATTACCTAGCGAAGTGGGGGTCTGAGCTGGAGTTCGCCTTGGTCACGGCCCCCCTCTGGGTTGGGACACTGCTGAAGGCCTACTCCCTGTTGGTGCTCTTCGCCATAGTTAAGGAGTATACCGGATTGGCGCTGTGGGGCACCGCCGCGGGGGTGTTGCTGGGGATGGTGTACGAGTACCTGCCCTACGCCCTGCTCACCCTCTACGCCGCCATTGAGAAGCTCAGCGAGTCCCCGGTGAACGCGGCGAGGGTCCTCGGCGCCTCCAGGCTACAGGCCTTCCTCAGGGTGGAGCTCCCGCTGTCTATGCCGGGCGTCGCCGCCGCCTTCATATTGGTCTTCCTCTTCGCCATGGGCGAGGTCATAATGCCAGCTGTCCTCGGGGCGTGGAAGGTCTACACCTTCGGTAGCTACGTCTGGGACTTGTATTTCAAGGCCCGCGACTTTTTCAGCGGAAGCGTCTTGTCGCTGATCTTAGCCGCGTTGTCCCTCCTAGCTACGTACGTGGTGGTGAGGACCATCCGCTCCCTATCGCTATGACGCCGCTCCGCATATATACATGGGCCCTCATTGTGGCGCTCTACGTGCCCATAGGCCTCATGGTGGCGCTCTCCTTCAACAACAGCAAGTTGCCGTATGTCTGGGGCGGGTTTACCCTTAGGTGGTACGAGGCCCTCTTCGGCTGGGGCCAGGCCTGGCAGGCCCTACTCAACAGCGTCGTCATCGCCCTCGCCGTGTCTCTCACGGCGACGCTCCTAGGCATATTCATGGCATATGTCCTGAGGCAGGATAAGTACATCGCCGTCTCCCAGGTGGCTGTGGTCATGCCGGAGGTGTCTGAGGCGTTGGCCTTTGCCGCTGCGCTGTGGCTCGTGAAGACATACGCGGGGGTTGACCTCTTCGGCCCCGCGGGCGTCTTCTTGGCGCATCTCGCCTACACATTGCCCCTGGCCCACGTCCTCCTGGCGCCGTATGTGGCGTATGTGAGCCGAAGCGCGGTGGAGGCCGCGAGGATCCTAGGCGCCTCGGAGCTCAGAACCATGTTCTCCGTGGTTATGCCCATTTTGATGCCCGCCTTCGTCGCCACGTTTTTAATAGTGTTCGCCAACTCCTTCGATACCTACATAAAAACAGCCTTCACCACAAGCCCCGGCTTCGTGACGGCGCCTATACTACTTTGGAACTACGCCGCCAGAGGCCGCGGAGACCCCACCATCTACGCCCTAGCCACCTTTATGCTTATACCATCCCTCGTAGCCGCGGTGATATACTTCAGAGCCGTAAAACGCTACGGCTGACAGCGCCTTGGCGGCCCTCCT
>JAVVGH010000200.1:0-2519 GCA_032249215.1 Pyrobaculum sp. | reverse complement strand
GGCGGCAACGTGCCCAACACATAGAAGAGATACACCACCAGGAGAGACGCCGCAAGCCCACCCAACGAAAACGCCACCAGCAGAGGAAGCCACATGTTCATAACCCACACATCGATCCGCCTTAAGAACTCTTCCTAAGGTGCGAAATATGCACGCTCCGCCCTCACGAACCTCCAGACGTCCCAGACCCCCGGCGAGAGCAGATGCAACTCAAGGGGCGCCACCACGCCTCCTCCCCGCCGCCTCAAGAACCCTCGCGATCAGCCCAGCCCCACCGGCGGGTTCCGCATCGCTACAACCACACCTATGTCGCAGTCGGCGGTAAGCCGCCCCTCAGCCGCGGAGCCGAAAACGTAAACCTCCACATGCTCCCCAGCCGCCTCCGCCGACAACACGACGCATCACTGAGCCGCGCCTGTAGACGCCCTACGCCGATTCTAAACGCCGGATCCTATAAATCAGGTTGCTAATTAGTACGTGCCCAACGACGCGGAGCTCCCTAGATGGATTAAGGTGAAAGAGCTGTTCGGCGAGGTGAAGACCCCCTTAACCTAGTGGCGGAGGCGCTTATCGAGGACGGGTGGGAGGCGGTTTCTGTGTATGAGCACCCCGCGACGCTCGGGGGGAGGGCCCCCGACATATCCTTGGAAAAGCCGCTCCCGGGTCTCGCCAGGCTTCACGTCAGACTGTGGCGGGGCCGCGGCGCGGTAGGCAACGCGCATTTAGACCTGCCGACTCCAGCCGCCTTCAGAAGACTCTCGCCGCACGACGCCCTCCACGACGTAGGCAAGGCGTACGTGGCATATGTATTTCTCCGCCTGGGCTACTCCGTAGACCTCGTCTACCTAGGCAACAAGACAGAGACCAGCGGCGGCTGGGCGGTGAAGATTTTTAAGCCGAGACCCCCGCATATACGTGGTTAAGATCGTGGTTCTGCGGGCATACGGCAAGAAAATCGTCGTGGTGGACTTCGGCGGCGTGGCGGTGGCCGTGGACGAACACGGCAACGCGGCCCGCGTTAAAGACGGGGCCGCAGAAACCGCGGCCAGGTGGGAAAAAGGCGACTCGCAGATAAGACTCTTCCTCCCCCGGGAGGAGGAGGTCGGCGGCGTGAAGAAGACCGTGAAAAACGGGAGGCTGTATCTAGGCGACGTCGAGGTGGGACAAGTCTTGGAGGTCGCCCTGTGAAGATATACGAGATCAGGGCCAGCCGCGCCCTCGCGCCGTCGGGCCTCCCGGAGTACGACTATTCCCTGAACCCCTACGTGGGTTGCCTCCACGGCTGTCTCTACTGCTACGCGATTGACTTCACCAGGGGGCCGCCCGCCGCGGCGTGGGGCCATGTGGTGTACGTCAAGATAAACCTCCTGGAGCTCCTCAGGCGGGAGGTGGCCAAGGCCAAGCCGGGGGTCGTGGGGCTCTCCACCATAACAGACCCCTACCAGCCCCCCGAGGCGAGATACAGGCTGACCCGCGGCGCTGTGGAGATACTAGCCCAAGCCGGCTTCCACGTCTCCATCCAGACCAAGTCCGGCTTGGTGGTTCGAGACCTCGACGTCTTGACGCGCCATAGAGACGCCGTAGACGTGGGCTTCACGATAACGACCATGCGAGACAAGGCGAGGATCCTCGAGCCGCTCGCCGCCCACCCCCTCGCCAGGGCCCGCGCCGCCGCTAAACTCGCCGCGGCTGGGGTGAAGGTCTGGATCTTCCTAGGGCCGGTGGTGCCCGGCTTCAACGACGGCCCCCAGGACATCGCCGAGGTGGTGAAATTCGCCGGGGAGATAGGGGCGGAGCTCGTCTACGACCGCTACCGCCCCAAGCCGAGGGCAGACGCCCACCTAGCCGCGCGCTACCGCCGCGCGGAGCCCACCCCCTGGTGGTGGAGCCGCGTCAAGAAGACCATAGAGGAGATATGCGCAAGGGAGGGGGTCCGTTGCCGAGACGTGGAGGAGGAGTGGCGAGAAGCCAGCCGCCGTGGTTGAGGCGTTTTTACCTGTTGTGTATATAAACGCGGCATTCTCTTTACCTGTGTTTTATGTGTACGTGAATAAGAGAAAACAGAGAGTATTAATAACTAGAGAGAAGATTAGAGACCCCCAGTGGCGCCTTGCCGGGGTCCACCCAGCCGCCGCCAAGGCGCTGAGACACGGGAGATTTATCGCAGAAGTGCGCGACTACATCTTGGAGTGGGACCTCTTATCTTTTTAAAGACGCAACGGGGTGAGGCCGTGGCGGTCATAAACCCGGCAGACAAGCTCCGCTTCGGTGAAGACTCGACGCCGCGTATATACGCCAACGCCAAAAAAGCCGCCGAAGAGGCCGGCCTGACGCTTGAGGTAACCCCACACGAGGCGGCCGTGGGGCACCTCCGCCTGCGGTACGTAGACGGCGCAGTGGAGACCCCCGCCGGCCGATACCCCGCCGAGCCATGGCAGTGGGAGGCCCTTAAGGCCCTCCTCCTCAACTACGTCGCCAACTTCAAAAAGCCGCCCGACCCCGAGGACCTGAAGGCCCTC
>JAVVGH010000199.1:0-2530 GCA_032249215.1 Pyrobaculum sp. | reverse complement strand
TTCTATCGCCAGGGCAGTGGCGCCGCCGGTGCCGTGGCACAACGCCGCGATGCCCCTCCTCCCCCCCATCTTCTTCAACACGGAGATCAAGGTGGTTACTATGCGAGCGCCTGAAGCCCCCAGCGGATGCCCCAGCGCGATGGCGCCGCCGAAGACGTTCAGCCGCTCATAGGGAACCCCAAGCACCTTGTGGACAAGGGCGTTCACCACGGCAAAAGCCTCGTTGGCCTCCACGTAGTCAAAGTAGTCCAGCCCCACGCCCAGCCTCCGCAAAAGCTTCTGGACGGCGTAGACGGGGGCCTCGGTGAAGCGCCAAGGCTCCGTCATGTGCCAGCTGTAGCCCAATATGCGGGCCACCGGCTTCACGCCAAGCTCTTTCGCCTTCTCCTCAGACATGAGGAGGAGCGCCGCCGCTCCGTCTGACAGCTGGCTGGAGTTGCCAGCGGTCAAGACCCCGTCGGGCCTAAAGGCCGGCCTCAGCTTAGCCAGCTTCTCCAGCGAGGTATCGGGTCTAATGCCCTCGTCCTTATCCAGCTTCACCCGCGCCCCGCCAAGCTCCTCGTCGATAGGTTCCAAGTCGTCAAACCACCTATTCTCCGTGGCCCGCCAAGCCCTCATGTGGCTCTCGTAAGCGATCCAGTCCAGCTCCTCCCGCGTCAACTTATGCTCCCTAGCCACCATCTCCGCCTCCTCCCCCATGATGAGGCCGTTGGTGGGGTCTATCAAGCCGTCGTACACCATGAGGTCGATCAGCTCCGCCCGCCTCCCGATGAAGTGCCGCATGCCCCACCTGGCGTCTTGTGGGAGGCATATAGGCGCCGCGGACATGGACTCGGCGCCGCCGGCTACGACCACCGACGCGTCGCCAAGCGCGATTTCCCTATAAGCGTCAATTACGGCCTGCATACCTGAGGAGCAAACTCTGTTGACTGTGTACGCGCTCACCTCGACGGGGAGGCCGGCGAGGAGGGCGGCGTACCGGGAGAGGTTCTGCCCCATACCCCCCTGCAGGGTGGAGCCAAACACCACCTCCTCCACGAGCTTCCCCTCCAGCCCCACCCGCTCCAGAAGCTTCTTGATGGTGAAAGCCGCCAGGTGGGGGGTCTTCACGTCTTTCAACGCGCCGCCGAACTTCCCGACGGGGGTTCGGACGTACCCAACAACTACAACTCCCATGACCGCTCCTAAACACCTGTTTAAAACGTTGTTTTGGCTAACAGATATTCAGCCCTACGCCTAGGGACCACCACGGCAATTATAATTAACAACGCCCAGCGGGGTCAGCCGACTCTAACCCCGTCGCGGAAGAGCTTAACCCCCTCCCTCCTCAAGAAAACCCGGGCCAGATCGCCCTCTTTTAGCTTGCTGTACATAAGCGCCCTCAGCTCCGTCTTCTCCCACGCCACCACCGCCACCGGGGTGAAGCCGAGGTACTCCACCAGCTTTATCCTGCCCCGCGGGAGCTCTATGTCGCCCGGCGAGAGGGGCGCATCGGCTATGTATATGTCTGTGGGCCTAACCCCCACCTGGAGTTTGCCCTCAGGCGCCGGCACGGGCAACTTGACGTCGCCTAGATCCACGTGGTCCCACCTGCCGACGCCCTCCACCATATTTATCGGCGGATCGCCGAAGAACTGCGCCACGAATACGTTTGCCGGGTTGTTCAAAATCTCGTCTGTGGCGCCGATCTGTTGCACCGCGCCGTTGTTGATGATCATGATGCGGTCGGCGAGGGCGTAGGCGTCGTGCTGGTCGTGCGTCACCAAAATCGTCGTGATCCCCAGCCTCCTCTGCAGACTCTTCACAAACTCACGCGCCGAAACCCTCAGACGGGCGTCTAGGTTAGAAAACGGCTCGTCCATCAGCAGAACCTGCGGCGCCTTCACGAGAGCCCGCGCTATGGCAACCCTCTGTTGCTGGCCGCCCGACAGCTGCCGCGGGTAGCGGTCGAGCAGATGCCCAATCTCAAGCGCCTCAGCCACCTCCTTAACCCTCTTCTCGATTTCATGCCTTGGCAACTTCCTGATCTTAAGCGGAAACGCGATGTTGTCAAACACCTTCATGTGTGGGTACAAGGCCCAGTTCTGAAACACCATCCCCACGTTCCTCTTGGCAGGCGGCACGTTGACACCCCGCTCAACATCCACAACAGGCCTATCGCCGAAGAGTATCCGCCCCCTCGTCGGCGCCTCCAAACCGGCAACGCACCTAATAAACGTGGTCTTCCCAGACCCAGACGGCCCCAGCACCACGAGGAACTCCCCGTCTCTGATCTCCACAGAGACATCTCTCAGCGCATAGACGTTGGGAGGAAACACCTTCTCCAAGTTCGAAACAGACACAGAAACCACAATATCTACAAAAGACGAAAATTTAAATGTTAAAAACCATATAAGCCAGCAGAAACTGTTGCCTGTGACTTGGCTAGACGACGTCCAGAAGGCCGCCGCCATAATCAGAGGAGGAAGATACGCCGCAGTTACACACGGCGGGGTCGCCCACATGGACGACACCCTAGCCGCGGCCCTCC
>JAVVGH010000198.1:0-2553 GCA_032249215.1 Pyrobaculum sp. | reverse complement strand
TTGTGGCGCACCATTTGCGGTACCAGCATCCGGGGCATTTGTTGGGGTGTGGGCGTGGTTGTGGGGTGTGGCCTGTGTATATTTGGCGTATTTTGTCGGCGGTGTAGAGGACTAGGGTTTTGAGGTCTTGGGTGAGGGGTATCTCGGCGGTGTCGCCGGTTTCGGCGTAGTAGATGTAGCCTCTCTGGACTGCCTTGCCGTAGTGGGCTTGGGCGGCGAGCATGTAGGCGCCTAGTTGGGCTTTGTGGGGGGTTGGGACGCGGCGGGGTTTGGCGGTGGTTTTTACCTCCAGCGGGGCTGGTCTGCCGGCTGTGATTAGGACTGCGTCTATGACGCCGCAGAAGCCCGCCCCTCTGAGCTGGACTGAGTGCTCCACGGTCTCTGCGCCGAGGGCCTTCGCCACAGCTTCGACGGCCTCTTTCTGTGTTTCTTTGCCTTTTTTCATCCTCTCGGTGGGGGGCTCGGCGAGGCCCGCTATTATGTAGTAGGCGGCGGCTGGGCAGTAGAGGTACTGCCGTATCAGCGAGGGGTTAATGCAGGGCGGGGCCGTCATGTCTGGGGGGCGGGGTGGGGCCTATTCTGATCATGGTGTCTAGCGTCTTTTTGTCTATTTTGAGGATTATGACGTCTGCGTTGGCGTTTTTTATGACGCGTCTTAGCCTCTCTGCGAGTTCCTTCACCAGCGCGGGCGGGAGCCTGCCGATGAAGGCCGACTTCTGGACGCGGGCGAGGCCGAATGCTTTTAGGGTCTCCGCCACTTTGTTCCTCACGTCGTCTTCCGTCACGTCGTAGACCACCACTACGTACATAGGGCCTTGGCCAGGGCCCGCGCCTCGCGGTGTATCTCCGCCGAGACGGGCCTCTTGGCGGCCGAGAACTCCTCTAGCACGGCGGCCGCGACTGCGAGGCGTGAGGCGTGGGTGAGGAGGCCGTCTTTTGTCTCCAGCTTGTGCCTCATATGGGCCACCACGGCGTCCACCCGGGGCCTCCACTGCTCCATGAAGTCCAGGACGAGGGAGGGCCTCCCTGACTTGTCTACGTGGAGGAACCCCACGTAGGGGTCCAGCCCCGCCAGCAGGAGGGATTTGAAGCAGAGGGTCTTGAGGATGCCGTAGCCGTAGTTCAGCCCCGCGTTGACGGGGTCCTTCCCCTCTTGGTCTCTGCCGGGGAAGCCGGTCACCTCTCTGTAGGCGGCCCAGTAGGCCTCCGCCGCCGCGGCCTCGGCCTCCAGCACCTTGTGCGGGGTGTCCGCCTTGGCGAGGGCCTCCTGGGCGGCGCGGATGGCATCGACGTAGTCGGCGTACCGCTGGAGCCTCCGGCGCCAGGACCTGACGTTCTCCAGCTGGCCCCGGATCTTGAGCCAGACCCACCTTTTGGCGGTTTCCAGCCCCCTCCCGTCGAGGGCGGCTTGGTACTGGCACCTCCTCTTGGCGCCGGTGGCGTCTCCCACAGGCCTCATGAAGACGCCTAGGGGCTCGCCCCTCTGGTCGAAGACCGCCACCACGGCGCCTGCCCTGAGGAGCGCCCTCAGCGCCTTGGTGGTTATGGAGATGCCGCCGGTCAGCAGAAGCACCTCGTCTACCTCGTGTAGCGGGTACTGCCTCGCGCCGTCTTTCCCCTCCACCACCAGGAGGCCCTTCCTGGCCCTGATCCTGGTGCCGTAGGTGGCCACTACGATCTGCATATGTGGTAGAAGGGGCAGGTCTTGGGGCACTGGGGCGGGGTGCCGGGGTCTCTGCCGGAGGCCACCACGTCCACCGCCTCGTCTCTCGCCTCGAGGAACTTGAGGCGGGGCCCCTCGCCGAGGTGGTGGGCCTGGGCTCTGTACTCCACGGAGCCGTCCACCCAGATCTGGACGTGTATGCCGTAGTCTATGGGCATGCCGTACTCCGCCTCTATGGCCATGGCGTAGCCCGCCAGCGCCGCGTCGACGTTTTGAGAGGGGCCGAATTTAAACTCCACAACGGCGCCCAGCGCCACGCCGTCTGCCACCACGTAGCCGAGGCCCAGCGGCGCCCCGTCTACCGCCACCTGTGTGTGTATGGGCGCGGCGTAGAAGGCGGCTGAGTCCCTGCCCCGGGCGAGGCCGGAGGCCAGGACGTAGTGGTACTCGCCGAGGAGCCTCGCCGCCACGTATCTATAAAGCGCCTCAGCCTTGGGCTTGAACTCCTCCGGCACCGCCTCGCCGGGGCCGGACATGGGGACACCTGCGTAGACGAACCTCCTGAAGTCCTCCAGCGCCTTGAACAAGGCGGCGTGGAGGGCGGAGCCCTCAAGGAGGGGCTTCGCGGGCTGGGGCCTCTCTCTGAGCACGTACTTTAGGTATAGGTTTCTGCCGGTGGGGCAGTAGCCGTAGGCGAAGTCAGACAGCGCGATGCCGAGGTGCGCAGGAGGCCTCACCGGCGGCTTGTCAAAGGACCACCCCCTCAGCTCGGGCGGCGTGTCGGGCTGGCCGCCTGTTATGCGCACCCGGCGGAGGAGTCTGGCAATCTCCATGAGGGTTAGCACGAAGTTTTGATCAACTCCCCGTATTATCCGTGACATACTGCAGTG
>JAVVGH010000197.1:0-2556 GCA_032249215.1 Pyrobaculum sp. | reverse complement strand
TCCGTGGAGCCTGTCTTGAGACGGGTCTTCGGCGAGGTGCTGGGGAGGGGGAGCAGGACGGACCCGGGCGTATCGGCAGTTGCAAATGTGGTCATGGTGCCGCGGAGGTTGCCCATCGGCTACGTCAACTCCAAGCTCCCCAGGGGCGTCTGGGTGTGGGCGGTGGCGGAGGTGCCCGATGGGTTCAACCCCCGGCGGGCCCGGCTGAGGAGGTATCTCTACGTGGCGCCGCACTGGGGCGAGGACCTAGACGCCATGCGGGAAGCCGCCGAGCTTCTGGCCGGGACGCACGATTACGCCTCTTTTATCCAGAGGCGGGGGGAGGAGGGCTCTACGGTGACCACGGTTTATGAAATAAAGGTGGAGGTCAGGCGGGATCTGGTGTATATCTACTACACGGGGCGGGGCTTTAGGAATAAGATGCTCCGCAAGTTGACGTGGGCCATCCTCGCAGCGGGCCGCGGCGTTTTGAGGCGGAGGGATCTAGAGGAGCTTTTAGCCAAGCCGAGGCCGGGGTCGGTGCCGTCGGCCCCCGCCGAGGGGCTGGTGCTTCTGGACATAGACTACGGCGTCGAGTTCCAGGTGGATAAGGCCGCCTTGAGGAGCGCCTACACGTACTTCCTGGCCAAATACAGACACACGGCGGCGCACGCAGCCGCGCTGAAGGCCGCGGGCGAGGCACTGGCCGGTTGGGATGAGTAAAGTCTTTTAAATATGGAATTGGATAGTAGCCATGAGTTATTACTGTGATTTTAACTCCGCGGCGGCGGCTATAGAGGGGATGCTGGGGGAGCTGGTCAGGGAGCAGTTCGGCGATATGCCCCGCGGCGAGCTGGATGCTATTAGGGAGTTTGTATTTAGAGACTTCATGCACTATTTAGCCACGCGGGCTGGTATATACTACTGGAGGAGGTTCTCGGAAAAGAAGGCGAGGCAGGTCCTCTGCGTATATATAGAGAGGATGTGGGGAAAGCTGTGGGACATGGCCGCCGAGTGGTTCGCCCTTTGGAGGATGAAGTGGAACCAGCGGGTGAGGCTTGTGTTTTCCGACGACGAATTTAAGCGTGCCACCCAGTCGGTCAAGTGGGCCAGCGGGCTGGAGGCAGTCATGAATAAAATCGACATGGCAGAGCTCCGCCTTTTCGTAATTGCAAACCTCATCAGAAACGGCGAGGTAGCCGGCGTGGAGCAGATAGCGGAGTACATAATAAGAGACGAGCTGAACTCCGCCGTGGAGAGGCTGGGGCCTGAGAAGACGCTGGAGGTGTATAAGTCCGGGCAACTCACGGCGAGGCTCCTCCAGAGGATAAGCTCGTTGAAGAACGTCACCGACCCGCTCCTCCTCCTTAAGTTCGACTTCGGGAGGACCCCGCCTCAGTAGCTACCTCACGTGTATCCTCGTCTCCTTCGAGAGGTAGGCGGGCTCCCTGGGGGACACGGCCTTGACGACCAGCCGGACCCATCCCCCGTCTTCCGCCTGGAGGAACCCGGCGAAGTTGCTAAACACCGGCACCCTGTAGGCCACCATGAGGTTGAGCAAATGCATCAGCTTCTCCACGTCGATGGGCTTCGCGGTCTCCACGCCGACGGCCACCTCCTCCGCCTCGTATACCCGGGGGAGCCGCTTCACGAGGAGAGTCCTGAAGCCGCTGACAGCCATGTAGGCGTCTACCGAAAGCAGTACGCCAGCTTTTACGTCGTCTCGTATCTCCACGACCCTCGCGGCGGAGAGGCCGGTTTTGCTCTCCAGCCTGATGCCGTCGCCGAGCCTCACGCCGAGTGCAGCCGCTATGTCCCGGCTTACCCAAGCCCTGAAGCCCACCTCCTCCACGTAGCCGCTGAGCCTTGCGACGGCGTACATCTCGGCCCCTCCTCCACGGATTTATATAAAAGCTTTAGCTAAGCTATGCTCTACATAGTCGGCCTCGGCCCGGGGCCCGGCTACGCCACGGAGGCCGCGCTGAGGGCGATACGGGAGGCCGACTGCGTCTTCTACGAGGACTACACAGGTCCGCTGGATCTGGAGACTCTGCGGAGGGCCGCGGCCAGGGAGCCCGTGAGGCTCACCAGGAGGGATCTGGAGGAGGAGTCTGGCCGCAGGGTTTTTGAGTGTCTGCGGGAGGGGAGGAGGGCCGTCCTCGTCACGGCGGGCGACCCGGCGCTTGCCACGTCTCACCACGCCTTGGTGGCGTTGGCGAGGGCTAGGGGCTTCCCCGTCCAGATCATACCCGGCGTTTCGATAATATGTGCGGCCTTCTCCGCGGCGTGTCTCTCCATATATAAACTGGGCGGGGTGGCCACAGTGACCTACCCCAGGGGAGGGATCTACTCCAGGCGCCCCTACGAGCTCGCTGAGCAGAACCTCCGGCGCGACATGCACACCCTCCTCCTCCTAGACGTTAGGGAAGACGGCTTCTTCATGCCGCCCCGCGACGCGGCCGAGATTCTGCTACGCCTTGAGGAGGAGGAGCAGCGCGGCGTATTTACGCCGGATAGACACGTCGCGGTGGTGTATAGGCTGGGGTGGGGAGGGTCAACGCTTTACACACAGCTGAG
>JAVVGH010000196.1:0-2566 GCA_032249215.1 Pyrobaculum sp. | reverse complement strand
ACCAAGGAGCAGATACTAGACGAGATAAACAAGAAACTCGCCGAGTTGAAGAAGTCGTAGTCAGACCGTCGTCAGCTCTTCATTTTTTCCGCTGTCTAATTATTCATCACTGTGGTTGCTATGCCTAATGCTACCAGCGACGCGCCTAATATATGTTTCGGCGAGATGGCGCTTTTGTTTATCGCTCTGTCTAGTATCTGCGACAATATCGGCGTGAGGGAGGTGGCCACCACGGTCGCGGCGACTTTTATCTTCGAGATGGCGTAGATGAAGGCCAGTGAGCCCAGGGCGAGGCCCACGACGCCTGACAAAACGGCGTAGGGGAGCCCAGACGCAGAGGCCCTCCGCCCCTCTGGGAGGGCGAAGAAAAGCGGTGCGAGGATCGCGGACCTCACCACGGCGATTGTATACGGCGTGGCCTCCTCGGCGGCGGCCCCCAGCAACGCAGAGGCGAGACCCCACGCCGCAGACGCCACGGCCCCGTAGAACACCCCGGGCCCCCTGGGCCTTCCGCCAAGCGCCACCACGATGCCAAGAAATGCCAAGGCGGCTCCCACAGCGGCGGAGGCCCTGAAGCTCTCCAAACCCATCGCGACTGAGAACAGTTGCGCTGTGAATATATACGTATAGCCGATGGTCACCGCCGCGGCCACCCCGCTGTGGTACATGGCCTTGAAGTAGGCGTAGTCCCCCAGGCCCGGCCCAAGCAGGGCGGAGGCTGTAACCACAAGAAGCGTCGACGTAGATGTCTTGAAATCTGCGAGGGGTAGCAACACCGCCAGCGCCACCGTGTTGCGTATCGCCACCAACGCGGTGGAGCTCACCCCTTTTCTAGTCGCGGCGTACGCCAGCGGCGCGTTGAAGGAAAAAGCTAAGGCGGCTGTAAGAGCCGACACGTATCCGTCCATCGGGGCGTGAATGTTGGGGGGCTATAAACTAAACGCCGTCTAGTTTGTACTTACCCAACAACTCTCTGAGGGCTGCCCTAATCGCCTCGCTCCTGCTGGGGTAGAGCCCTAGCCTCACTAGCTCATCGATCACCTCGACGTAGGACCGAGGCACGTGAAACGATATGAGCACCATCTTCTCCCTCTCTTTCGACACGCCGCTAATTGAGTAGCGGATTTTTAAGCATTGCGGAGCAAAACGGCGCCCCAGTCGTGGCGCTCAGCCACCTCGCAGGGGTTGAAGGGCTTGGAGTCTAGGTACCTCTCCAGCCTGAATACGTCGCCTGAGCCGCGGCCGCCTACGAGCTCGGCGAGGCGCTCTGCGAGGGCGGGCCCCACCATGCTCCCATAGCCGTTGAAACCGCCGATAACGTAGAGGTTCTCTACGGCGGGGTGCCGCCCATACAGCGGGCCGCCGTGCGGCCCCACCTCGCAGTAGCCGGTTTTTAGATACAGCGGGAGGACCGGCGCCCCCCGTTGCCTCATCAAGGCCGTGATTCGTCTTACGTAGTTCGGCGGCGGCCCCTGCCCAAGCCGCCCGCAACCGTCCCCAGCTATGTAGAGGGGAGGCGTCGCCGGCCTCCCGTACCAGCCCAAGACGTGGTCCCCAACGCTGTATCTCCACAGCCGCCTTCCCACGATGTACAACACCCCGTAGCACTCATAGGGCTCCAGCGGCAGGGCCAGGCCCGCCTCCCTCGCCAAAATGCTGTTTCTGTAGCCGGCGGCCAGCACAACTACATCGCCCCCCACCCGCCTGCCGTCTGCAACCACGAATGCCCTCCCGTCCTCAACCTTCAGAAGGCCGTATGAGTCGGTGAAGCCCAGCTCCTTACGTAGGCGCGCCACCACCCTCCTCACAGGTATCAAGTAGTCGCGGGTTATCACCGCCACCTCGTCGGGGCTCAGCCGCAGACCCTCCAACTTGCCGGCCACCTCGTGCGGCGTGGCGAGCCTGGAGAGGTCAACCCACCTGGGGAGGATGTCCACCGAGACGACCTCCCGCGGCTCCACGAACCTCCTGTATATCTCCAGACTTCTCCGGGCCAGCTCCACGTCTTCTCCAAATGGCATAGATTGGGTAAGCACCAGCGACGCCAGCGGGTACGTGAGCTCGCCGCCGAAGCCCACCACATCGAAGCCAGCCTCTCTGAGGAAATACGCCGTGAACACCCCGGCTATGCCGCCTCCTAAAATCACCGCCTTCACGTGGCGGCTTAGGCAGGAGATTTAAAACAACATCCCGAGGAGGGACACCAGAAGTTGCGTAGGTACTATCGTCGTTTCTCTATACTCCATTAAACCCAATGAGATGAGTTTCATGAGCTGGGGATCCGTCAAGAAGGCTTGCGGCACCGTGGGGACCAGCACCGACAGCAACGCGTCTTTCTCATAGGTGGCTTCCTTGGGAAGTATGGCCCTCAAGCGCTCCGCCACGCATTCGTTGCCAACCACATGTTGGTTGAGATGCGGCTCGAACTCGACGTAGTTAGATATATGTATGTTCCACCCCTCGCTCTGCGCAAGCGTCTCAAACAGCCCGTCTAGGTAGTCCCTGCCAAGAGGCCTGAAGACCGCCCTCCTCCCCGACGCGGCTGTAAACAACGCGCCGAGGTAGG
>JAVVGH010000195.1:0-2571 GCA_032249215.1 Pyrobaculum sp. | reverse complement strand
CGAAGCTCGCCAAGAGGCCGGTGGCGCTGTGCGACGCAGGCGACGTGGACGGCATCGCGTCGGCCGCCCTCTTCAAGAGGCGGCATCCCAACGGCTACGTGGAGCTTATGGGCCCCACAGACGTGAGGAGGTGGTGGGTTAAGCTGGTGAGGTGGGACTTCGTGGCGGACCTCCCGTGCCCCGGCAGGGCCAAGATCAGGGCAGACCACCACAAGACCAACAAGCCCTGCGCGGAGGCGGAGTTCTACGACACAGAGGCCCCAGCCTCCGCGGTCCTAGCCGCCAGGGCCCTCGGCTTGGAGGGAGACGAGGTGGCGAGGCAACTTGTGGAGGCCGCGGTGCAGACAGACACGGCCAACGTCACAGACCCCAAGATAAAGCTCCTGGACCTCGCCGTCAGGTACGCCGGCAAGAGGCAGAAGCTGGTAGCTGTGGAGAAGCTGGCGCAGAAGGGCCTCGCCGCGGTTGACGAGGAGCCCCTTAGATCCATGGCGGAGAGGGGGCTTGAGAAGGACCGGCTCGTGGCCCAAATAGCGGGCTCCATACCCGCGGAGGAGACGCTCTTCATCTACAGCCCCACACACCTGGGCATATCATACCGCCTCCTCGCGATAGAGCTTGAGCGGAAGGGCGCCAAGTTCGTAAACATCCTGGTGAGGCGCGGCTGGAGGACCTACAGGCTGTACTGCGGCGCGCACCGAGACGGCCCCCACGACTGCGCCGAGGTGGCAACCCGCATGGGCGGGGGAGGACATAAATACGCCGCGGGCGCCTTGATAAAGGCCCCCCTCCTGGACTTAGAGAAGCCGCTCCGCGACCTGCTGTCCGCGCTTAGGCCCCCCGCCGTCTACGTGTTGGGCGACTGCAATAATTTAAAGATGCCCTGTAGGTCGATACAGGTGATGACTAGAGGTTCAAACGAGCGGTGAGTGGCCTTCAGCGGCTCTGACAACAAAACATTAATATGGCAAGGCGCTTCCTCCTCCGTGTGCGGCATTTTCGGCGTCACCTTTGCGGAGAGGCCCGGGCGCAACCTGGGGGAGATTCTGAGGAGGGCTCTTGAGAGGCTTGAATACAGAGGCTACGACTCCGCCGGCGTCGCCGTGGTGGACAAGGGGCTTGTGGTGCGTAAAGATGCGGGGAAGGTGGCGGAGGTGGCTACGCGCTACGGTTTCGACTCGTTGCAGGGAGTCGCCGGGCTCGCCCACACCAGGTGGGCTACGCACGGGAAGCCCGACCAGACAAACGCCCACCCCCACACAGACTGCAGAGGCGTTATCGCCGTGGTTCACAACGGCATAATAGAGAACTACGCGGAGCTCAGGGAGGAGCTCGCCAAGAGAGGCCACGTCTTTAGGTCCGAAACCGACACCGAGGTAGTTGCGCATCTGGTGGAGGAGTACAAGCGTCAAGGCCTAGACGCGTTCTCAGCCTTTAGGAAGGCCCTCTCCCGCATCAAGGGGGCCTACGCCATAGCGCTCATAGACGCCGAGAACCCCCAGATCATATACTTCGCCAGGAACCTCTCCCCCCTCATCATAGGGGTCGGCGACGGCTTCAACATCGTGGCCAGCGACATACCCACCGTGCTGGACCACACGGGGAAGGTGATAGCGGTGAGAGACGGCGAATACGGCTACATAACGCCCACGGAGGTCTACATAGAGGCAGACGGGGTGCCGCAAGACGCGGCCAGACGCATCGAGGAGATCCCGTGGAGCGCCGAGATGGCCACCAAGGGCGGATACCCGCACTTCATGCTCAAGGAGATATACGAGCAGCCGGAGTCCCTCGCCACCACCGTGGCCGGCCTCGAGTGGAGGACCCTAGAAGCCGTGGCAAACGCCCTCCTCTCCGCCAGAAACATCTACATCGTCGCGGCGGGCTCCTCGTACCACGCCGGCTTGGCGTTTGCGCACCTCCTCCCGCGGCTTAGGGCAACCCCCGTCCCCATAATAGCCTCGGAATACGCAACATACGAGAACCTCTTCGACAAAGACGACGCGGCAATCGTCATCTCCCAGTCGGGGGAAACCATAGACACCATAAAGGCCCTCAGGGCCATGAGGGAAAGGGGCGTCAAGGTCGCCGCGGTGACCAACGTGGTGGGCAGCACCCTGTCTAGAGAAAGCGACGTCGTGATATACACCAGGGCGGGGCCGGAGATAGGCGTCGCCGCCACCAAAACCTTCACAACACAGGTAGCCACCCTCGCCGCGCTCTTCGTCGCGGCCCTAAAGACGCTGGGCTACGACACGGCGCAGTACGAACGCGAGCTGAAGAACCTGCCAGATCTCGCCAGGAAAACCGTGGAAAACACCGCAGGCACAGCCAAAGACCTCGCCAAGAGGCTGAAGAAGGCCGCAAGCGCCTACTACCTAGGCCGCGGGTCGGCCGTGCCAGTCGCCATGGAGGGCGCCCTCAAGCTAAAGGAGGTGGCGTACATACACGCCGAGGCCTACCCAGCCGGCGAGTCGAAACACGGCCCCATAGCCCTAGTGGAGGAGGGATTCCCCACAATCTTCGTCTTCTCCGACCCCGCCACCCGGGAGAAGACCCTCAGCAACGTCG
>JAVVGH010000194.1:0-2596 GCA_032249215.1 Pyrobaculum sp. | reverse complement strand
ACTCGCTTTAATCTGCTTAAAAGGACCCTATACATACGTGTTGAAGCCTAAGACGGATCCCTGTATATTTCTCCACGGCGAGCCTGAGGACTGGCGGCTCCTCCTGGGAGAAGACTTCGTAAATGAGCTGATACGACGTCTAAAGCACGTCGCTGGCGACTTAGACCAGGTGGTGCGGTACATTCTCGACAACCCCGGCGTGGCTGGTATAGCGGTTAGAGGTCTCGTCTTTGGCGGACCTTTCCGCGATGAGTGGAGGCTCTTTGCGGAAGGTGGCTACGTGGATCCTGGCGCCAGGGCTAGGTGGCCCTACGTGCCCAACGAAGAACAGCTAGGCCTCCGCATCCAAATCTCGCCCTGCTTCCTCCTGGCTTCGTTGAGCAGAGAGGTTAACTACGTGTGGAGGAACAGGGCTTCCTCTCTCTTCAAGTGGGTGTCTGCGGTGCCGCGGAGCAAGCCTCTTGAGGTGTTTAGAGAGGCGTTTCCGGCGTGGCTTAGAGAGGTGGCGCAAAGCCGCGGCTACGCATGGGTGGCTTGGACTAGGTGGAGAGATAGGCGAAACAGGGCATTGGCGGAGTGGCTCTACTGGCTCGACACGGGGAGGATGCCCCACATAGACGCGGCCCTCGGCCGTATGTACGAAACAGCGCTCCGTACAAAAAAGTCAGCCGCCGAAGTCTTGTACGTACCGTCGTAGGGCCATGGCATCGGTGCTCAAAGAGGTGGAGGCGCGGCTCGGCGAGGGCTGGAGAATGCAGTGGGGGCCGCCCCCCCGCGGAGTATATCTCTTGAAGGAGGTATACATGGCGGAGCCTGAGGAGGCGTCTGCCTACTGCGGAGAGGGTGACCTCGTGGTTGTCTACATCGTCGCGGCGCTGGAGGGCGGACTGAACGTGGTGTACGGCAGGGTGAAGCCCGGTTTGTCCAAGTGTCCCATGGCCACCTTCATGCGGAGATTTGCCAAGTCAGAGGCGAGGCAAGCGGTGAAGACGCTTATCGACTTCGCCACGGGGGTGGACAAAGTGCCCCTCTTTCAAATAAACCCCGAGCTGATCAGATTCGCAGGCCTCTGCGACGAATACCCCGTCGTCTGTGAAGACCCCGTTGTAGTCGTAAGCAAGCTGGTAGCCGCATCCGCCAGGCGGCAGAGGCAGAGGGAGGCAGAGCCGCCGCCGAGGCCGCAGACGTGGCTTTTGGAGGAGCTGGTGAAGATTCTAAGAGAGAAGATTGAGCTGGACGCCGGCTTCGTCGAAATAGTGAAGAAGATTGTCGAAGACCCGGAGCGGCTTAGGGGGTGTTATGTTTGACGCCTCAACTGCGGCTCTGCTGAGGGAGGTGGAGAGGGCGTGTAGAGACGTCGAGTTCTACCGGTCCCACAAGGACGTGTGCATAGCGGCGAGGCTTGCGCTTATGAACATAAGAGGACGGGGGGTCAAGGTCAGGCCGTCTCTTCTGCGTCTTGCCGAGCTTTCAGACATAAAGACCGCCTCCAACGTCCTTGCCGAGCTTAAGAGGCTTGTGGGGCCTGTGGCGGACGGCGAAGGCCTTAGGAGGGCCGCCGCGGAGTATGTATACAAGAGAATCGCCGAGGCGTTATGCGGCCGCTGAAGATCGCGTTAGTGACCTCCCTCGACGGGGGGGTTGGGAAGACGACTCTGGCGAGCGTGTTGGGCGTCGCCAAGGGCTACGCGCTTCTTATCGACATGGACTGGGAGAAGGCGGACCTCTCGCAACTCTTTAGAGCGCCTCGGAAGCCGGGCTGGCTGGCGCCTTTTCTTAAGGGCGACGCGCCTTACGTCCACAAGATCACCCCCATGTTATATCTTGTGCCGGGGTACGAGGCCTTCGAGCTTTATCAAAGGATGGGGGAGGACGTGGCGGGGGACTTCGCTGAGGCGTTGATGGAGTGGGTTGAGTACCTGCCGAAGTTCGTCCAGCGGCTGAGGATGCCGGCGGACACAGTGATTATAGACACGACGGCCGCCTTGAGGACGGAGCTTCTTTCCAGGTTGCAGAAACACGGCGTTTATAACATGTTTATGACAGACCGCCGCCTCATCTCCCGCATATCCGACGTCAAGGCTGAGCAGTACAGAAGATACATGGCATACGCCAGCCTGGTGGTGGTAAACCTAGTGGAGAAAGACGAGGTGAAGATGGCTAGGAAGATAGCGCCTGTTGTGCTTAAACGCGTCTCCATCAAGGACTACTACGGCGAGTCCGTGGCCGACAGCGTGTTGAGAGACCGCGAAAACAGGAAGGCTGTAGACCAGCTTGTATACCGCCTGAAGGTGGCATGATCTACGCCCACGCAGACGCCGTCCTCAAGTCGCGTTGTGTCCTTAGGAAAGAGGGCGTCATAGTGGACAGAGGCGTGAGGACGGACGTATGCATAACAGAAGACCTCATGTACGTCGTCATAGACCCAGAGCTCCCAGACGACCTACAGACGGCGTTGCTGTTGATTATGTTCCGGGGGGCAGTTCCCCCAGACGAGAGGGAGTACCCCAAGCTGGTAAAATCAGTGGCAGAAGGTCTCAGAGATAAGGCCATCTGGTCTCTCTACAGAGAATACAGAGATGTGGTTCACTACCTC
>JAVVGH010000193.1:0-2611 GCA_032249215.1 Pyrobaculum sp. | reverse complement strand
GGCAGGTGGGGGAGATGCTTCTGAAGATTTAATGCGTTTTCTGCACCCATAGCCATAAATAGACACACTTTTTTACTAACATGTTTTTTGCAGTGGACAGAGTTTCCATCTCAGTGGGCGGGATGCCGCTACTCAGCGGCATCTCTTTTTCGCTTTCTAGAGGCGAAGTGTTGTACATACTGGGTCCAAACGGCGCGGGTAAGTCGTCCCTGTTAAAAGCCGTGGTGAGCATCCCGGGGTACGAGGTGACGGGGGGCCGGGTCCTGCTGGAGGGGGAGGACGTGACGACGCTGAAGCCTTTTGAGAAGGCGCGTAGAGGTCTCGCCTTGGCCTTCCAGATGCCGCCACGGCTCCACGGGGTGAAGGTGGGGGTGCTACTGACGCACATCTGCAGACGGACTGGGTGCGACCCCAGGGAGGTGGCTAGGGCTGTGGAGGTGGAACATCTCATGGACCGGGAGGTGGGGAGGCTGTCTGGCGGCGAGAGCAAGAGGGTGGAGCTAGCCACCGTGCTCGCCCAGAGGCCCAGGGTCGCTCTTGTGGATGAACCCGACAGCGGGGTCGATGTGGAGAGCCTCGCCGTGGTGGCGCGGGGCCTGAAGGAGCTTGCGGCAGAGGCGGCGCTTGTGGTGGTGACCCACGGGGCGCACATCGCCCGCTACATCCCTCCGCACAAGGCATGCGTCCTCTACGGCGGAACCTTCAAAAAGTGCGGTGGGCTGGAGGTGGTGGAGGAGGTGTTTGCCTATGGCTTCGCCAAGCTGGCTTGAGGAGGTTAGGCAGAGGGCTAAGGCCGCCTTGGCGAAGCCGGCGGCTTACGGACTCGACGTAGATGTGACGCAGTTTGGCGACGGGAGGGCGGCGCCGGATGAGGAGGCGGTGGCGGCCGCCGTGGAGAAAGCCGGCGTCTCCACAGCCGCGCAGGCGTATTACGTCCAGGCGGACAACGCCTACTTCAGATACCTCAGCAGAATACCCGGCGTGGAGGTGTACCGGCTGGAGGAATTCGTGGAGGCGCACCGCGACTTAGTTAGGGATTATCTGTGGCGTCTTGTCCCTCCCGACTTGGATAAATACACAGCCGTAGCCGCCCTGAGGGGGACGGGGGGATACGTAATTAGGGTGAGGAGCAGGGTCAAGGTGAAGGAGCCCGTCCTCGCCTGTCTGTCCATAGTAAGGGGCGGGCTCCAGGCTCCACACAACGTGGTGATTGTGGAGGAGGGGGCCGAGGCGACTGTCTACACCGGTTGCGTAATTGCGCCTGAGGCGGTGGGGCTCCACGTGGGCATCTCCGAGTTCTACGTCATGCCGAAGGCCAAGCTGAGGTTCATAATGGTCCACAACTGGAACCGCGCCGCCCACGTGAGGCCTAGGACGGGGGTCCTAGTGGGGGAGGGCGGCGAATACGTCGAGTATTACGCCAACCTCGCCGCGGTCAAGACCCTGCAGACGAGCCCCAGGATCTGGCTGGGGGATGCGGCCAAGGCCCACACAACCTCCATCCTCCTAGGCCTGGGAGATGCGGAGATAGATGTGGGGACGACGGCGCTACTGGAGGGCAACGGCGCGGCTACTGAGCTTGCCACCAGAGCCATCGCCACAGACAACGCCGTTGTCACCATGCGCGCCTTAGTTGAGGCCCGCGCACCCGCCAAGGGCCATGTGGCGTGCAGCGGCCTCCTCATGTCGCCCTACGCCAACGTGGAGACAATACCGCAACTAGCCGCCCGCCACCACGACGCCGTGCTTACACACGAGGCCTCCATAGGCAAGCTGGCGGAGGACGAGATCAACTACCTACAGGCGAAGGGCTTTACATATGACGAGGCTGTGTCCCTCCTCGTCCGCGGCTTCATAACCACAGATATACATAGATACTTGCCGGAACAAGCAAGGCGATACATCGAACAAATAGAGAAACTAGTGGTTGAGAAAGCTCTGTAACCCCGGCATCAATACATATCGGCGACGCAGGCGTAATCTTTTATATCTGGGGCGAGGTAGCGACGTGAGTCTTAGACTTCCCCCGAGGATTAAGGTGCTAGAGGCCCTAGGCGCCGTCGTGGACGGCCGGGTGCGGCTGGTGGGCGAGGGGCGGTGCGAGGTGGTGTCTTCAGAGGGGGACCGGGTGTATGACGTCGTAGTGGAGGGAGGGTTTGTCTACAGCAACGACAACGGCACCTTGTACAGAGGGTACGTGGGCTACCCCATCTTGGCGTGTCTAATGGCTGAGGGGAAGCTACCGACAGACGCCGAACTTGGAGAAAAGCTGAGGGGCGTCCCCTGGAGGCGGCTTAACGAGCAGTACAAGCGGTACGAGGAGGTGCTCCGGCACATATACGCAGAGAGAGGCATCGAGAGGGAGAAGGCCGAGGCGTATATAGACGCCGTGCTTAGACGCCTCGCCGCGATGCGGCTTAGGCTTAAGAAGCCCACGGGGTGAAGACGGCGGCGCCGCGTTGCCATCTGTAAACTTTTTATGTCTACTAAAACGTATACACGTGAGTGTGGTGATCTCTGTAAGAGTTAGGAAGGAGCTTAAGGAGGAGTTGGAGAGGCTCGGCATAGACTACGCCGAGGCTGTGCGGAGATTTCTCGAGGAGCTGGTGGC
>JAVVGH010000192.1:0-2618 GCA_032249215.1 Pyrobaculum sp. | reverse complement strand
CTTGAGGAGGTGGTGACCAGAGCCGTACTGAGGGCGAGGTCTGAGGAGATGAAAGAGGTGGCCGAGGCCCTGAAGCTCCTCGCCAGCTACATGAAGGAGGGCTTCGAAAAGACGTTCAAAACCTTTGAGGAGCACACCAACATATTGCAACAGCACACCAGTTTATTACAACAGCATTCCAAACTATTAGAAGAACATTCTAAACTGCTGGAGAGGCATGAGAAAAGGCTGGAGGAGCTGGCTAGGGCTGTGGGCGAGCTCAAGGTGGCTGTGGGCTCCCTGGGGAGGAGGTGGGGCAGGGATCTTGAGAGGACTGTTCTGGAGCTTTACCGCCACGCGCTGGAGGAGAGGGGGGTGGAGCCCGGGAGGGTAGATAAGTTTGTTTACACGGACGTAGACGGGAGGTTCTACAGGAGGGGCGCCAGGATTGAGGTGGACGTGTACATACACGACGGGGGGATGTACCTGGTGGAGGTTAAGTCCCACGCCGAGCTCGACGACGTGGAGTGGTTCTACGAGAAGGCTGGTATAGTGGAGAAGATACTGGGGAGGAAAGCCGCCAAGCTCATCATCGTCGCCGTGAACATAGACAAGGAGGCGCTACAACGAGCCCAGGAGCTCGGCATAGAGGCGGTATACGGGGCAGTCATAGAGTGACCTCCTCCCCGCCCTAAAGGGCGAGACTTTGTTTGTAACTACACCAGCTCCTCTAGCCGCCTCCCCGCGCTTTCTACGCCTTTGGCGTACCAGAGGGCGGCCACGGCCGCTCCGAGGGCCCACAGGGCTGTGAGTAGCGCGAAGAAGGGCCCGGCCCCGAGGACCCCCTCTGTGAAGACCGCCGCCGCGTTTATGAGCCAGGCAGACGCCGTGACTATGCCCACCGCCGTTGAGCGCACCGCCGTGGGGAAGAGCTCAGCCTCCAGCACGCTGACGGCGGCCCAGGCCCACTCGGAGAACACCAAGTTTAGAAACAGCACCGCGAGGTACAGCTGGGCGGCCGCTCCGTGGACTGCGGCCAGGGCAACCGCCGTGGCTAGGCCGCCTGCGAAGGCGGAGAGGAAGGCTAGGCGCCTAGAGCGGTCTATGATGGGTAGCAACAGAAAGGCGCCCGCTGCCGCGCCTGCGTTGGCGGCGGCGACGTTGAGGGGGGCCAGCTCGGCGCCGTAGGCGAAGCCCGGGGCGTAGGGGAGGTAGTAGGCGGCTATGTTGTAGGTGAGGAGCTGGGCGGTGAAGGCGGCGGCGAATACTGCGACGCGGCCCCAGTAGCCGCTCAACGGCCTCCGCTCCTCCCTCGGCGGATGGTCCACGCCGTATTTCTCCACCAGCGCCTTGGCCTCGGCCTCTCTGCCCCGGGCCGCCAGCCACCTGGGCGACTCGGGGATGTGGAGCCTGGCGATGAGGACCAAGGCGGCTAGGGCCACCGCGGTGAGGAAGGTGTAGAACACGGCGGTGCGGGGGTCGGCGGCCAGCTCGGCGTATTGAAGGGCGAGGGCGGCTATGACTGCGGCGCCGATGTTCCAGAAGTTTGTGGCGAGCATGAGGGCGGCGCCTCTGCGGCGCGGCGGAGAGAACTCCGCCAATGCGGCGTAGGCAGGTCCCACCTCGCCCCCGACGCCAAAGTTGATAAGAGAGGTGGAGAGGACGGCTACGGCTAGGTCTAGGGCGCTGGCCCAATATGCAAGGGCGAACCAGAGGGCTCCTGCCGTGTATATGGCTAGGGAGGTTATTAGGCCCAGCCTCCTCCCCACGACGTCCCCCAGCCGGCCCAGCGCCGCCGCGCCAAGCATAAACGCTATAGAGTTCACGGCGAAGATGACAGCGGCGTTTTGGGCCAGGTCTGGGAGGAGGAATATCGTTGTTGGGACCAGGCTGAAGAGCACGCCGTCGAGGAAGAAGCTTGCGGACACCACGGCGAAGAGAACCCAGTGAACCCTCCTCCAGCCGTCCATAAAGCCCTAATCTAATCCATATAAATATATTTTCCAAAAAATCTTTTATACCACCTTCATTAGCTGTTTATGGCCACGGAGACGTTGAGGAGGTGGGCCGACCCCATATGGGAGCAGATCTTTAGGCATCCCTTCGTCGAGGAGGTGTACAGGGGGGATCTGCCCATGGAGAAGTTTAGGTACTACCTACTGCAGGACTACAACTACCTCGTCAACTTCGCCAAGGCCCTCTCCCTGGCGGCGGCCAAGGCGCCTACCGTCCAGCTGATGAAGGAGACGCTTGCGTTGGCGTATGGCACTGTGACTGGGGAGATGGCTAACTACGAGGCCCTCCTTAAAGAGGTTGGGCTAACTCTTGAGGACGCTGAGAGGGCGGAGCCCAACTTCTTAAATGTCAGCTACATGTCCTACCTCCTCTCCGTCTGTTCGCTAGAGGGCTTTTATCAATGCATGGCGGCGACTCTGCCGTGTTTCTGGAGCTACGCAGAGATTGCAGAACGCCGCAGAGACGCCCTCCAGCGCAACCCGGTCTCAGTGTATAGGAGGTGGGCCTCTGTATACCTCTCCGACGACTACCTCGGCCTCGTGAGGCGGCTCAGAGAGGTGCTGGACTCCTCAGGCCTCTCGGCGGAGGCGCTGTGGCCCTACTTCAGACAAGCCTCAGTTTAC
>JAVVGH010000191.1:0-2621 GCA_032249215.1 Pyrobaculum sp. | reverse complement strand
GTGGTGCCCGAGCTGAAGGCCCTCCAGGGCCTCGCCTTGGCCTCCTGGGCGTTGTTCTGGGCCGTCATGGCGGTCGGCGGCCGCCTTCTGATGCCGATAAGAAGAGTCCAGCGGGGCGCCTCGCCCTAGGCCCGCCGGGGGATGGGCGCATATAGGTCTTTTTTGGAGAGGGCTTGGAGAGGGGTTGCGGTGATCTACACAGGACAGACGCCGCCCGCCGCCGAGAGGATTAAGAAATACGTTGCTACAATGGGCGTGCCGGTCCACTACCTAAGCAACAGAGACGTCGAGAGGGCGTTTAGGTGCTACGACGCGGTGATTTTCGTCGAGGCGCTGGGCGGCGTGGTTAGGCTAATATGTCCGCTTCTAAGAGACAAGGAGGTGGACCCCCCAGTCGTCGTGGCGGACAGAGAGGGGCGGTACTTCATCCCGCTGATAGGCGCCCACAGAGGCGCGAACGAACTCGCCGAGGAGCTGGCCGCGGCGCTGGGGGGAGTCGCCGTCGTCACCACCGCGGTCGAGGCGGCCCGGGCGGCTCCGCCTGAGGAGCTGGAGAGGGTCCTGCTCTGCCGCATCTCCAGGGAGGACAAACTCCGCGTGGCCGCGGCGTTGCGGGACGGCAGAGAGGTCTGCGTCGCGGATGCGGCCGCCGTGCCTCCGGGCTACAAGAGGGGCGTGGGATGTCAGTTGACTATTCGGAGGGCCGACAGCTGTGGAGAGGGGGAGATCTGTTGCCGACCGCTCCGCCTCTACGTGGGGCTCGGCCTCTCCTCAGCCGCCGCCCTTGAAGAGGCGGTTGAAGCCGTGAGGAGAGCGTTGAGAGAGCTCGGCGCCGACGCCTCTGCGGTGGCCGCCTTGGCCTCTGTGAAGCCCGCAGCCGCCGAGGTCGCCAAGTGGCTGGGGGTGCCCGCCGTGGTGTACAAGCCGGAGGAGCTCAAGCTGGACTGGGACTGCCTCTCCCCGCCCAGCCCCAAGGCCCTGGATGCCCTCGGCGTGCCCGGCGCCGCCGAGCCCGCCGCCCTCACAGCGGCAGGCCCCGGCGCCTTTCTGCTGTACCGGAAGCGGGTCCTCGGCCGCGTCACCGTGGCCGTCGCCGCGGCGCCGTGAGGTGCGTAAAAACGTTGCTGGCGTTCTTCACCGCGGTGCCCCTCAAGACGCCGGAGCTGGACTTCAGATGTGCGTGGGCTCTGCCCTACGTGGCGGCGCCGGTGGTGGGCGGCGTAGGCGCCCTTGTCCACGCGGCCACGCATGACTCTCTTCTCGCCTACCTCGCCCTCCTCTTCGCCACAGGCTTGAATCACCTAGACGGCCTCGCCGACTCTGCAGACGCCCTCATGGTCCGCGACAAGGAGAGGGCGCGGGCAGTCCTAGACGACCCGCGGAGGGGCACCGCCGGCGTGTTCGCCGTAGCGGTTGTCGTCGCCTTGGCCGCGGGCGCGAGCCCCCACAGCCCGCTGGACTACCTCGCCGCCGACCTCTACTCCAAGGCCTTGACGGTCGTAGCCGCCGGCTATTCGAGACCCTTCAAGCCGGGGCTCGGCGCCCTCTTCATAGAGGCCGCCCGAGGCAAGTGGCCGCTGGCGGCGCCAGCCCTCGCCATAGCCGTTGCCTACAGCCCGGCCGCGGTTGCCGTAGCTACGGCGGTAAGTTTATTCTTTTTCCTCGCCATCTACAAGCATCTGGGGGGCGCCAACGGCGACGTCTTCGGCGCGTTGCTGGAGGTCTCCAGAGCCGCCTACCTCTACGCCCTGGGCCGCGTCGCCTTAACCCAAAGCTGAACCTGACGGGGGTCTCGCCAACCAAAACCTACCACCTGCGTAATCGCCTTCAGATTCGACGTCGCAGAGATGAGCCGTCCCCCTCTCCGTCCTCCCGAATAAGTCCGACCGCCTCCTCCGCGTCGATTCCCCCGTTGAGGCTCTTAGGACCCCTCCTAACCTCTTCCTCAAGCTTCTCCCGGAGAAACTGAGATTATCCTCTCCCTCGCCTTCTCCGCCACCTTCCTCCTCTTCCGTGTAGACGCCGTGTCGTGGCCGCCCACGTGTCTATTGAGTATTAGCATTAGGTCAATAGGCCCGCAGTTGTACACGCCGTGAATCCCCCGACGCCGTGATTTGGAGAGGCTGTCGAAAGTCTGAGGGATGTTGAACGTTGGTAAGTTTTATGGGGCATGTCTTGAGACACCTTTTGGCGGGTTTTTAAACGACGGCAAGACCGTTCACGTCTTAATAGACGCCGTGGTTTTAGCCGCGGAGACCCGCCTTCCCGGCCGGCTGTTATCAAATAGCGAATAGTCAATTTCTTCTCCGGGGAGTCCGCCCGGCCAGCTTCGGCGGGGGTATTTCAAATGCATTGCAAAGAGGAGCCGCAGGTTCTTGCCGTGGCGATGCAGAGACCCGCGGGCCTCAGCAGTCCGCCCGCGCACTGCCCCGGGAGCTCAACGGCGCTGGGTTGCAGTGGAAGAAGGTGACCCCAGGACGCTGAGGCGACTCCACAGGCATGTCCATTAAGTGGCACGTGCGAAGCCTGTGGAGCGGGAGGAGGCTGGCCGAGGCGCTGTGGAAGGGAGAGAGGGCGGCGCCGGCCCCCTTCGGCGGTTTTCTGGTCTTTGGAGTCGCGGT
>JAVVGH010000190.1:0-2635 GCA_032249215.1 Pyrobaculum sp. | reverse complement strand
AACGACCTAAGGCTTGAGGCGTCGGCGGCCTCCGCCACTATCTTCCCGTCTTCAACATATACGCGGCCCCGGCCAAAGCGTACTTCCCGCTCCAATATCCTAAAGACCTGTATTGCAAGATCGTTCTCCCCTACGCTAACCTCTAATCTATACATCTGTATATTACTTTCTTTATTTTAAGCGAAGAGGCCCTTGGCCCTAGATCGGGACCTAAAAACTCCACAACGTAGCCCTCCCCCTTCTTGATCAGAACCACTGTGTCAAAACGTCCCTTGACGGCGTCTAGGTCGTAGAGGAGGGGGTATTGAAAAACTTCGGCAAATATGTCGCCGAGCTCGCCTCTGGTCAAGTCCACAATTACGGCGCTCCTAGCCGGAGGTCTCCTCGCCACAAAAACAGGGAAGTCCCTCCTCGTCCTCACGCCAGATATCAACAACATATACGGCTTCCACGCCCCGAGACCTACGTCGTAGAACAGCAGAGCAGACGGCATCCCGCGTCTGTCCCATACAAACGCGATGTACCGAGCCCCGCAAGACACAGCCTCCTCCAGCAAAGCTGTAAACGACTTCTTACCCCTAACAACTTTCGCGGTGCCCGGAAGCGAGTTCACGAAGTCATTAACCAGCTCAAGAGTTATCTTCGAGGGGCCCCTAGAGGTGGTGATCGCCACGCGGCAGGCCATAGAACCACCGCAACAACGAGGCGCCGATGTTCTGCTTAATATGCTGAGGCGGTTACCTGCTCTCCTCCCTCCAACGCGCCTTCTGGGCCTCTACCTCCTTCAGCTCCTCAGGCGCCAAAGCCTTACCCATTATAGTCTGGGGCGTCCACGCGCCGCCTGCAAAGACAAAACCGCACTTAGGGCATCTCCAAATCCCGAAGGCAAGCCTCTCCAACCTCACCAAAGACCTGCAACTGGGACACCTATGTTTACCCCTTTGCTTAACCTCTATAGCCGTCACCTTGCGGCGTAGCCCCATGCCGTATCTAGCTCCGTATCTGCCCGCCGGCCCCGCAATTTTTGTATGGCTGAAAGGCATAAGCACCCCTTGATCTAAGGCCTTAAAAACTTTATCCCAAAACGTCTTTCAAAGCCGACGCGAATCTCTCTCTGCCTCTCCAGGCCAAGTCCAGCGCGGTTTCCAGCTCAGCTTGGGTGAAGTGGCCGGCCGACTTCTGCAGAGCCACGATTTTGTCCTCGGAGAATGTGAAGGTGATGCGGCCGTCTAGGCTGAGCTCCTCCTCAAACGTCGGGTCTAGGAGCAACACGCTTCCTATCTTGCCGACTGAGACGGCGACCGGGACCTTGGCGACTTCCACCTGCAGAGGCGACTTGTTGTTGCGGCTAAGCTTAATCCCCGTCTCGTCTTTAACGACGGCTGGCAGTTGCGTGTTTCTCAAAGCGGCGACGGCGGCGAGGTTCGCCGCATCTACCAAGTTGCCGTCGTCGTTGATCACGTATAGATCAACCCACAACACGTAGGCCTTGCCGCCCTCCACCGCCAGTTTTTTGAAATCCACATACCCACAGTGTCTAATTCCGCGGTCTACCACTCTCGCAAGCTCTATAGCTGATTCATCCGGAGGCCCCACCTCGGTGTAAGGCGAGGCGTGAGGCAGGACCTCCGCGCTCACCACCAACACGCCCTCGTCAGGGGCGTCGGGAAACGGCTGGCCCAGCCCCACCTTGACGCCGGCAACAACATGCGTCCTCCCAAGCCTCACCTCCGCGGAGCCGTCTGCCGTCTTCACAACGCCGACTTTTACCTCCACGTCTCTAACCTGCTCCGGCCCCCTCCCGTCCACCCTGTACCTCGTAGAGAGTAGTCTCTTGATCTGCTCCCGGCGCAGATAGCTGATGAAACGCTTCCCGTATGGCGAAATCGACGCCATGTTACCTCCCGTATATCTCCTCAGCTATTGACATGTATCTATTTTTCAAGGCGTCGCGCGCCTTCTGGTAGACATACTCAGCGCCCTTCACCGCCAAGCCTATGGCCTCTAGGAATTTATCTCTTGTCCAGGCGCCGTCAAGCTGGAGCAACGTGAACCGCTTAAGATTCGGCATATAGCCAACGGGGAGGTCGCCCTCGCCGTATTGATCCTCTAGGCCGTTTAAGTCCAGCACCACGGTGTTCTCCACAAGGCCTACCGAAACCCCTACCACTAAGTCCCGCATGTATATGCCTGCGTCTGCCAAGGCGAGGGAAGCCGCCGTGAGGGAGGCCACGCGGGTTGAGCCGTCTGCTTGCAGGATCTCTATAAACACGTCGATTCTGGACCTGGGATACTGCTCAAGCACGACCGCAGGTTCCAAAGCTTCTCTCAACACCTTACTAATCTCAATCTCGCGCCTGGAGGGCGTCGGGCTTTTACGCTCGTCCTTGGTGCTAAAAGGCGCCATGTGGTAGCGGACCCGCATAATCCCGCGGTCAGGCAGGGCGAGGTGGCGCGGGTGGGCCTCCCTAGGCCCATACACCGCCGCGACGGCCGTTGTCAGCCCGTAGGAAACCACGGCGGACCCGTCTGCGTTGCTCACAACCCCTACCGCTATGTTGACTTCGCGCATCTGGTCAGGCGCTCTGCCGTCGGCCCGCAAGCCGTTTTGAAGCAGAGGCACAGGAGATTTCTT
>JAVVGH010000189.1:0-2635 GCA_032249215.1 Pyrobaculum sp. | reverse complement strand
GTGTTCAGCCTATACCTCCACAATAAAGTGGTCTTAATATTCAGATCCACAAACCGCGAAGAGGTAGAGCTAGGAGTCCGCCTTCTAAGGCTGGCGGGGGTAGAAACTGAAGTGAAGAAAAGCAAAGATATGTGGTACGTCCGCACCTTCACCGACCAGCTGGCCGAGGGAGATGAGGAACTGAGAAGAGGACTCATCAAGGCGGTGGAGGAAGCGTTGAGGAGGGGCTGGGTAGACGAGCAGAGGGCAAGGCGGTGGATAGAGAAGTTTGAGAGAGGTATATCCACGTGGGAGGGGTACAAGTTCAGCCTAAAGCTGACGGAAAGTGGAGCGTTAGAAGTGAGCTTCAAATCTACGCAACGTGAAAACATCGAAAGACTCAAACATAAACTAGAAACCCTCGGCTTGAGAGAGAGTGAGCACTTTACTGTGACGTGGCTGGAAGGCGGCAGACTAGGCTACTTGTACATCACGAGGGAAGGCATCAAAGAGGTAGCATACATCGCTAGACACGGTCCGGAGCCGCAGAGACTGAGGGCGGCATTATTGATTGAACATCTCCGCAAAAGGGCTGAAACAAAAGGCTATAATGTGCTCCAGAAGCTTGAGGAGCTGGTAAGGGAGGGCGAATCTAGGGGCGCACTCAGCGCCGAGGGGCTGAAGGCTGAGGTGGCGATAGAGTGGGAAGGCGATCACATCGTCGTACCCGTGGAAGTAAGGAAATTAGAGGCATGGGAAGACGAAGACAAAATACGCATCAAGGTGAAGGCTGTGGTAGACGGCGTAGAAGGCGAGTGGGTAATGACCTTCTTCCGCTACGGCAGAACCAATGCCGTAATAGGCTACACTAATACACGCGACGACGCACCTGGTGGAAGAACCGAAGACGCCAAGCGGATTATCGCACTGGTGAAGACACTAACAGGAGAGGAGCCAAACATAAAACGCGACAAATACGGTAAAATCAAACAAATTGTATACACGAGACGGCACCTAGAAGCCGCGATGAAATATGTCGAAATTGCAGAGACCATAAAGAGGTGGTTAAGCAACAACGACAAGTAAACAAAGAAAATTAGTGTCCACAGTGGGAGCCACGGCGGCTGTGAGCTGAGATACACACCCTTCGGACGGGCGGTACTATACATACATACACAGAAAGTCTAGGCCTCTCCGCGGGCCTAGTTGTATTTTTTCCCGCGCACACTTTATATATGCCCTACTTTATGCAACGGAGGTGATTACTCAATACCTCTCCCGGCTCCGCGTGTTAGACAAATATGTAGGCGACTACGACGTGGTGGTAGTGGGGGCGGGGCCGGCCGGCCTCTTCGCGGCGCTGGAGCTCGCCAAGGCCGGGGGCTTGAGGACTGCGCTTATCGACGGTGGGTACAGGGCGTCGCAGAGGCGCTGCCCGCTTCAGACCCCGCTCGAGAAGTGCACCTTCTGCGTGCCCTGCCACATCATGTACGGCATCGGCGGGGCGGGGACCCTCAGCTCCGGGCTCATAAACCTGAGGCCAGACGTGGGAGGCGACTTGCACGAGCTCGTGGGGGATTGGGACAAGGCCATGGAGCTGATAAACTACGTGGACAAGGCGTTTGTGGAGTTCGGCGCGCCCGGCAACCTCTACGAGCCCAACATGGAGCTCATAGAGAAGCTCTCCGCCCTGGCCGCCAGGGTCAACGCCCGTATCGTGCCGATTAGACAGAGACACATGGGGACAGACGGCTCTGTGAAGGTTGTGGAGAACATGACGCAGCATCTAGAGGCCGCGGGCGTCGCGGTGATGTACGGGACGTGGGCTCTGGAGGTGGAGAAGGGGGGAAACGGCCTCTTCACGGTTAAGACCAGCAGGGGCGTCCTCAACGCCCGCGCCGTGCTTCTGGCACCTGGGCGGGGCGGCGCCGAGTGGCTGGTGTCGCAGTTGAGGAAGCTGGGGGCGTCGTTGGATTTCGGCCCCGTAGACATCGGGGTGCGGGTGGAGGTCCCCTACCACGTGATGAGGCCGTTGACAGACGCCGTGCACGACCCCAAGGTGATTCTATACACGGCTAAGTACGACGACAAGGTCCGCACCTTCTGCACCAACCCCCGAGGCTTCGTGGTCAAGGAGGTCTACGCAGACGGGACCATAGGCGTAAACGGGGAGACCTACCTAGAGAAGAAAAGCGAAAATACCAACTTCGCGTTTCTGGTCACCCTGAGGCTCACAGACCCCATGGAAGACACCATAGAATACGGCAAATCCATCGCGAGGCTGGCGACGAAGCTGGGCGGGGGGAAGCCGCTGATCCAGCGCCTTTACGACCTGGAGCGGGGCCAGAGATCCACCTGGGAGAGGATCAGGAGATCCAGCATCTCCCCCACGCTCAAAGACGTGACGCCCGGCGACATATCCCTCGCCCTCCCCCACCGCGTCGTTGAGGACATCATCGAGGGACTTAAGCGGCTGGACGAGCTAGCCCCCGGCGTTGCCAGCCCCCAGACCCTAATCTACGCGCCCGAGATTAAGTACTACTCGGCGCGGCCCACCGTAGACAGGAACCTCATGACCACGGTGCCGGGTCTCTTCGTGGCGGGAGACGGCGCCGGCCTCTCCAGAGGGATAAACGTGGCGGCGGCCACCGGCGTC
>JAVVGH010000188.1:0-2641 GCA_032249215.1 Pyrobaculum sp. | reverse complement strand
GCTGTTAACCCGTAGGTCCCGGGTTCAGGCTAGAGGCCGCCTAAAAATCCCGGCGGCGGCGTCCATGCCTTCTTCTTGTTATGGCAGTATTTTTATATTGTCTGTATGGGTGGGGTATGGTTTGGAGCCGGATTGTTACTAGGGATGGGTGGGCTGTGCTCGGCCCTGGGTATGTGGCTACGTTGTGGCCGCCTGTTCCTGTGCCTAGGGCTAAGATGCCGGTGCTCGTTGGGCGGCGCGGCGGGAGGGCGGTGGTGACCCACGTGACTTTGGCCCGGGATACCCTGATGCCTCCAAAGCTCATAATTAAGGCCAGGGACTCGACGTATGAAGTCCAGCTCGTCCCGCTTTCTGAAGTCTACGGTGTTTTCAACGGTGAGCCGCATCTGGCGATGCTAAACTGCTGGGCTGAGAGGTGCGACTTGTCTCCGCTGTATGTCGTGGCGTATCCCGCGGGCGTCGCCGAGGTGGCCTACGGCTTTGTGGAGGTGCAGAGGGAGGAGGGGAGGTGGAGGCCCGCGGACCGCGCGGCGGGCCCCGAGGCCTTGAGGGTGCTGGGCGACCCCGAGCTGGCCAGGTGCCTTGTGCGGAGTAGGTATGCTCCGGTGAGGTGTGGCGAGTCTGTGGAGGATGCCACGCCGCTGGTGGAGCATTTTCTGCCTGATAGGATTTAAACGTGGTTTTTCTGGCTGTTTGTGAACTGTAGGGTTTTGGTGGTGGATCTAGACGGGACTTTGACTCTGAGCCGCAACACGTATGAGCTGTCTGCGGAGGCGCTTCTGGCGCTTAGGAGGGCGCGCGACGCGGGTCTGCGCGTTGTCCTCGCCACGGCGAACGGGCTGGACTTCGCCCTGACCATAGCCAGGTACCTGGGCATAAGGGACGTGGTTGCTGAAAACGGCTGCCTTATATACCTCGACGGCGAGACCCACGAGCTGTGTAGCGGCGATATGGCGGCTGTGGACAAGGCGGTGCTGGCCACGGGCGCCGCGGCGCCGAGCCCCCAGAATAAATGCCGGAAGTACGACCTGGCCTATATCCCCCTGGCGGAGGACGCCGTGGGGAGAATTGCGGCGGCAGTCGGCAGCAACTACGTGGTGGAGTCAAGCGGCTACGCGATACATGTGAGGCCCGCGGGGGTGGACAAGGGGACGGCCGTCAGGTGGCTCTGCGAGAGGCTCGGCGTTCCCTGCTTCCAGGTGGCCGCGGTGGGAGACAGCGACGTGGATGTGGGCATGTTGAAAACCGCCTGGGGGATTGCGGTGGGGAACGCCACTGGGGCGGCTAAGAAGGCGGCCCGCGTGGTGGTGGAGGGGCCGAGCGGGGTGGGGTTCAGAGAGGCGGTGGACTTAATCCTCTCAGGCGGGGCCTGCTCCCCGTAGGATGTAGACGTCGAAGGGCCCCACCTCCTCCTTCTCTGCCTTCTTAAGTGCCTTCTCCTCGTCTAGGGGGCGGGTTAGGCCTAGGGCGTCTAGGAGGGTTGCGTTTAGGAAGGACACAACGGAGTCCCTCGGCTTTATGTAGAACACCTCCTCGGCCACCTCTCTCAGGGCGTTTAAGTCGGCGCCTCTCTGGCAGGCCACGGCTAGGTTGAACTTTCCGTATTTCTCCGCCGCTGCCTTTATCTCATTCAGCGGCAGGTTTTCGAAGGCGTAGAAGCTGGCGGCGGCTAGCTCCTGCCCCAGCGGCGCCGGGGCGAGGGGTATGAGGGAGAGCCTGTCCATCTCCAGAGCCACCAGCTCCTCCCGCTCCTCCACGATGACCACGTCTCTCCCCGCGATGGACATGAGCTCCGAGGAGAAGCCGCAGGGGAACCACCCCGCGACCAGCGTCAACCCGCCGTAGCGCATCAGCTCCTGCGCCACCACGACGCGCATGTTTTGAAACGCCGTCGTGTATGTGTAGAGCGCCCTCTGAAGCTCCGTGGCGAGCCTGGCGACGCGTCTCCCCGAGACGAGGTACGGGAACACCACCTGTTGGAAAAGATCCGAGACGACCTCGGCGAGGGGTGAAACGTCGTACGGCCTGGGGGGGTGCTGGGCCTTTTTGTACTTGTCGCCTTTTCTCTGTAGGAGGCCTATGTCCGTGAGGAAGTCGAGGAGGGGTCTCAGCCTGGGGCTTGGCTTCACCTCTTCCAGCTCCGAGAGGAGGGCCACCAGGGGCGTGTTGGCGATGCCTGCGACGATGTCGTCGCGGGGTATCATACATTTTCCTCAAGGGGTTTATATAAAATATCTATATTGTCTTTAAGCGCCGACATGTAGTAGATCTTGGCGGCGCCGACGGCGTTTGCTATCTCATCCCCCTCGACGAAGAGCCCCAGCTCCTCCGCGAGGTCCCGCTTGTTGCCTATCAGCACCACCCTCCTGTAGGGGGTGATGCCTCTGTCAAGCAGGGCGCTGTGTAGCTCCGCAATCGCATAAAGCGACGACTGATCCGTAAGATCGTACATATATATCATGAGGTCCACATAGAAGGTCCAGGCCTTGGCGAAGTTTCTGGCAACCTCTGTGGCCACCTGGCCCGGCACGTCTATGAAGTCCACCTCCTTGTCCCTCAGGTAGAGGCGGTATATGCCGGGCCTCAGCGTGGCCCTGGGCTTGAGGGAGAGGCCCAGCAGTCTAAACACGTAGGTGGTTTT
>JAVVGH010000187.1:0-2656 GCA_032249215.1 Pyrobaculum sp. | reverse complement strand
TCCCGTTGCTGTCAGACTTCAACCGCACGGTGATAGCCATGTACGACGTGGTGCAAGCCAATCTCCTCGGGTTACCGCTCTTCCACCTAGCCAAGAGAGCTGTCTACATCATCGACCCGAGCGGCACCATCAGATACGTGTGGTACTCAGACGACCCCCGCAACGAGCCACCCTACGACGAGGTGATAAAAGAAGCCGAAAAAATAGAACACAAATAGGTCTAAATCGTCTTTTTCGGCCGGTATTAATACCCAGCCCTTCCCCGACCGGCTTTTTCTGGCCGGGCAGGAGATTGTTTCCGGCTGGGACAGCTTGTAAATGAAGAATTATTTTTAACTTTGTACAGCTTTTATAGTTATCTGAAGGTGTTCGATCACGGCGGCGTTTTCCGGCACGTATATGTCGTCTATCTGCGAGCTGTAGATCACAGACGCCACCTTGCCGCGTGTAGCGGCTTGCCGGGCCTCCTCGGCGGCCTCCGGCGTGTACGGCCTCACGGTGCAGACGCACCTGGTTAGGTAGAAGAGCTGCTTCTTGTTTTCGAAGTGGGACGTATAGAGCAGTATGTCGCTGGCTCTTATGACAGAGTAGGCTCTGAAGGTGAGGTCGTGCGGGATCTTGGCGTTGGGCGGCACGTCTATGTAGTAGACGCCGGGCCTCAGCTGCGGCACGTCTAGGTCGAAGCTGTCGAAGGCCAGGCTGTAGAGATGGGCCCTGCCCAGCGCCGGGTCTAGGTAGGCCTTGACGAGCCCCCGCCGCCTCAAGTCCGCCAAGACGCTCCTAAGCCGCCTCTGCGAGACCTGGAGCTCCTGCTGGAGCTCCCTTATGGTGACGTGGCCGCGGCCCTTAAGTAAATGCTGTAAGGCCATGTACGTCACCACGAGTTTGGCGACGGGGGGAAGCCTGTCCATGGATGCGTTGCGAAGCCGATTTTTATCTATACCCGTGAAAATTTTTCACCATGAAGTACAGCGAGAGGGCTAAGGCCGTCCGCATGTCTCTGATCCGGCCGCTCCTCAGCATTTCAAACGCCTCCACCAGCGGGATCTCCACCGTATCAATCACCTCGTGCTCCTCCCGCCGCGGCTTCGTCCTCTCGGGATCCTCGGCGAGGAACACGTAGGAGTACTCGGTGGAGTAGCCGGGGCTCACCACCCCCTCGAAGAGCAGGTCCAGCCGAGCCGCCTTGAGGCCCGCCTCCTCCTCCAGCTCCCGGGCCGCCGCGGCCTCCGGCGCCTCGCCCTCCTCCACGACGCCCGAGGGGACTTCGAGGTGGTACGCCCCCAGGGCGGGTCTATACTGCTTCAGAAGAACCACGGAGCCGTTGAGCACCGGCAACACGGAGACCACCGGCGGGAAGAGGACTCTCTCTACCTCCATCGATCTGCCGTTTGGGAGTATATGTGAAAAAACTTCAACCCTTATCCTCCTGCCCTCGTAGATGCGCATTATATGGCCTTCCTCTCGGCCAGCTCAACCCTCCTCACCCTGGCCTCGGTGGCCACTCTAAGCGCCTCCGCGGCGCAGTCCAGGATGTTCCGCATGGCCTCCGGAGACCTTGCGTACTTCGCCCACATGCGCTCTGCAATAGACCAGTGGAAGAGCTCGTCGTCTTCGATCTCCCTGAAGCTCTCCTGGAGGGCCACCGCCGCGGCTCTGTAGGGCCCCTCCATTAGCGCGGCGTTTCTCGGCAGGGCGTCGTGCACACCTCTGTGGTGGTAGACGCTGGTGAGCTCAACAACCTGCAGAGTGGAGGTGACCCTCACCTGGAACCACTCCATCCTCTTCGGGGCGCAGACGAAGGGAAGCTCGAACAGCTCCACCCACTCTTTTATGGGCTGGAACCCCTCCATAGAGCCGCCGAAGGCCCTCAGTATGCGGGACCTGAGGTAGAGGTGCCTCCCCTCGTCTGAGATCTGCTGGGCAAACATGGTCATGAACTCGGTGTCTATGTGGTCTCGGTAGTCGCTGACTATACGCGCCACGTCGGACGCGGCGGCCCACTCGTTCCAAACCCCCTGCCTGAGCCAGGACTTGACGCCCTCCACGTCGGTGGAGACCCCCCACTGGTAGCCTATCTCGTAGTGGAACTGCAACACGGGGTCAGCCGACGCCTTAAACCAATCAATAAACTCCACCGGGTCCTTAAACTGCCGCAGTAGATCGTCTTCGGCCTGGGCGATCCCCTCCCAGACCCCTCTCAGCCCCCTCGCCTTCTCCCAAAGCCTCTCCCCAACCGTCATGGCCCCCCTCCGTCCTCGCTTTTTAAATATGTGCAAAAAATATATTCTTTAATTTGTTGTTAATAAAATTTAAAAATTTTGTACAGATGCATAGACGTGCAGAAGGTGGTTATCTTCAGGGACAGCTGTATCGCGTGCGGGGCATGCATAGCGTTCTGCCCCTACGGCGCGCTGGAGCCCGACGAAGAGGGCAAGCCGGTACTCATATGGGATCTCTGCCGAGACGACTTCGCCTGCGTGATTGTCTGCCCCGTGGCCGCGGTCAAGAGGGCTCCCGAGGCGGGCGCGCCGCCGCCTGAGAAGTGGTACAAGGTGAGCCGCGCCGAGCTGTACCCCGAAGCCGAGGCATGGCGCGCCAAGCTGGCGGTAGCCCATGGAGGTTGAGCGCCTAGTCGGCAGACGGGTGAGGGTTC
>JAVVGH010000186.1:0-2745 GCA_032249215.1 Pyrobaculum sp. | reverse complement strand
CTGCCGTGGCCCACATGCACGTGGTCGTAGGGGGTGATCCCGCAGACGTAACCCCTGGCTAGGCCCGGCGTGTACGTGACGAAGTCCTCCACCTGCCTCGTCGCCGTGTTGAAGATCTTCACATCGATGCGAAACCTCAGTGTTAAAAATAGTGCGCATCGGTCTTGAGCCGGCAAGGAGCCTGGCTGGCGACGACACAAGAATAAGGAGAGCCGCGGGGTCTCGTGCGCAGATCGCGGCGATGTTTGCAATGTTTATATATCTGTGTCATCTTGGGGGCGTGGCTTTTTCTGAGGTTGAGAATAAAGTGAGATCTCTCCTCTCCGGCGCTGAGATCACTAGGGTGAGCTTTGAGGGGCCTAACCTCTGTATCTACGTAAAGAAGCCCTCCGAGGCTCTACTCGATATGGTTGGCGAGGTTGCCAAGACGTTGAAGAAGCGGGTTGTGTTGAGGGTCGACACCGGCAACAGGATGCAGGAGAAGAAGGCGGAGCAGATAATTAGAGAGCTGGTGAGCGACGTCGAAGATGTGGTTTTTGAGGAGGGCGGCGATGTGTATATCTACTTGGCGAAGCCCGCGCGGGAGAGGGAGCTCCGGGCGGCGGCTAGGGAAGTGTTTGTAAGGACTGGGTGGAGGGCCGTCATAGAGAGCGGGGTGCCGCGGGATAAGGTGAGGTTGCCGACGCATGAGGTTGTGGGGGTTCGCCGGATATTCCACGGCGCCTACGCGCAGAGGAAGGAGCTTATGGAGTCGCTGGCCCGGTATATACATCAGGAGCCTGTGGTTAAGGAGGGGCCTATTACCGTGGCTTTTCTCGGGGCTGCCATGGAGGTGGGCAGAAGCGCGATACTTGTGAGCACCACCGAGAGCAACGTCTTGCTAGACTGCGGCCTTAAGCCCGGCCAGTACGATGAGGATTTCCCCCTGCTAGACGCCGTGGATCTAGACAGGCTAGACGCCGTTGTTTTGACCCATGCACATATGGACCACGTTGGTTGTCTCCCCCTCCTGTTTAAGTACGGCTACAGAGGCCCCGTCTACATGACGGACCCCACGAAGTACCAGACCTACATCCTCCTTACAGACTACGTGGAGCTGAAGGAGCGGGAGGGGCTACAGCCGAGCTTTTCGAAGGCCGACGTGGAGGCCGTGATATACCACACCATAACGCTCGACTACGAAGAGGTGACCGACATAGCCCCCGACATAAAGCTGACCTTCTACGACGCCGGCCACGAGATCGGCTCCGCCATGGCCCACCTGCACATAGGCAACGGGAGGTACAACATACTATACACCGGCGACTTCAAATACGGAAAGACGAGGCTTCTGAACCGCGCCGTCTCCAAGTTCAAACGCGTGGAGATGTTGATCATGGAGTCCACATACGGCGGCAGAGACGACGTGCAACCGCCCAGGGTGGAGGCGGAAAACGCCTTGGCCAAGCACGTGTCTGACGCCGTGTCTAGAGGGGGCAAGGTGTTGATACCGGCGTTTAGCACGGGGAGGGGGCAGGAAATACTCTACATACTTAACAAGATGATCGAGGGAGGACTCATCCCGAGGGTTCCCATCTATGTAGACGGCATGATCGTGGAGACGCTAAACGTCTACCTCATGTATCCCCACTACCTCAACCCAGAGGTCGCGGAGGAGGTCTACGGAGGGGTCAACCCCTTCGCCACCTCCGGGAGCGTTGTTATCGTAGACCGCGCCAAGCGTGTGGAAGACAGGATAAACCAGATAGCCAAGATAACACAGAGCGAGGAGCCTGCGATCATCATAGCGCCGCACGGCATGTTAAACGGCGGGCCTGTTGTGGATTACTTCGCCCAGCTGGCCCCCGACGAGAGGAACAAGCTTGTCTTTGTGTCTTATCAAGCTGAGGGTACTCTGGGCAGGAGGATCCTAAATGGGGAGCGGGAGTTCGTGGTGAGGAGCTTGGTGGGCGGCGAGATGAAGATCGGGATGCGCATGGAGGCAGTGTCTATACCAGGCTTCTCCGGCCACAGCGACAGAAGAGAGTTGATGAAGTATGTGGAGCATATAGAGCCTAAGCCTAAGAAAATTGTGCTGATACACGGGGAGCCCTCTAAAATCGTGAGCCTCGCCACCTCCATAGAGCTGAAGTATAAGATAACCACGGTCATCCCGAAGGTTGGCGAGAGAATTAGGGCATTGTGACTCTCACGAAGCGGGTCGCCACCTTGGGCCCTTCCACCGACTCCTTGCCGTTTGACGAGTTGACACGACTACTCGACCTAGTCGACGGCGTACGCATCAACTTGGCTCATGCAAGCCCGGAGGAGGTTAGGGCGCGGATACACGCCGTGAGGGCCTACGAAAGAGCTAGGGGGCGCGTCGTAGCCGTCCTCGTAGACCTGAAGGGCCCAAGCATACGGGTGGGAAAGACGCCTCCAGTTGCGGTGGAACCCGGAGACAGGGTGGTGTTTAGGCCGGGGGAGGAGGCCGACGGGAGCTATATACCTATACCAGCGAGGGCTTTTTTCCAAGTCGTAGAGCGTGGAGACGTCGTTTTGATGTTGGACGGGAAGCTGAGGCTTAAGGTGGAGGAGGCCGGGGTAGATGCGGTAGTTGCGGTGGCGGAGTCGAGCGGGGTTGTGACCAGCGGGAAGGCCGTGGTTGTGGAGGGGAAGGACTACGATGCGTCTCTCCCCGCTGACGAAGATGTTGCGGCTTTGAGAAACATTTCGCAGATGAGCCAAGAAGTGGACTACGTCTCC
>JAVVGH010000185.1:0-2794 GCA_032249215.1 Pyrobaculum sp. | reverse complement strand
CCCTTCGGCAGATCCGCCATTGTCGCCAGCGTGGCGGAGCACAGCACCACCTCGTTTATACAAATCGCCTCTAGGTACGGCCCCGTCATACCCTTTATAATCGCCGCCGTCCCCTACCTCTTCACGCCGGGCGGCCTCCTCGTGATCACGTACCTCGCCACCGCCGGATACGCCGCCGCCACCATGGTCCGCCTCCTGGTGCTTCTGGCGCCCATCGCCGCGGTAGCCGCCGCAGTGGGGATAGCCAAGCTCCTCGAAAACAGGAGGCTGGGGATACTTGTGTTGCTGGCGTCAGTGGTAGCCTTGGTGATGCTGAGCACCACGGCGTCAGCCGTGGCTAAGCAACCGACGCAGATAGTCACCTCAGCCGTGGGGGTTCCAAGCGATGACTTCCTCGACACGTTGATGTGGCTTAAGACGAGGCTCCCACCCTACGAGCCGGTCGCCTCGTGGTGGGACTACGGCTACTGGATCTCGGTGGTAGGCAACAAGACCAGCCTCGCCGACAACTCCACCATCAACGCCACGCAGATAGGCAAGATAGGCCTCGGCCTCATGGCTCCGCCCCAGGTAGGCGCCGCCGTATTCACGAAGGAACTCGGCACGAAATACATCCTGGCCATAATGCCCTACGCCGTATATTCCGTTAACATCGGCGGCCAACAGATACCACTCCTCGTACACGAAAACCCAGCCGGCGGCGACTTCCTCAAGTCCTACTGGATGACCCGCATAGCGATTGAGAACGTGCCCAAAGCTAGTGAGGTGCTTGGCGCCGGCGGCATGAACGCGGAGGACTACATCTACACCAGAGTTATGTCGTATCCAGGCCCGCCGCCAAGTCAGAACTACGCCTACTTCACCATAGGCAACATTTACTACCCCGTGCCGCTTAGCCTAAACAGAACTCTATACGCCATGCTGTTTTCGAAGGAGAGGCTCCTCCCCATCTACGGCAACTTAAGCGGCTACCTGCCCTGGATGTTTGAAGGCGTATGGCAGGGCGACGCCTTCACGTCTTTTAGAAAACTCGGGCTAATAGGCGGAAACGTCTACTTGCCAGTGGACATAACAGGGAGGCTTCAAGGCATAGGAGTCTATGCAATCCAGGGCTGGACCACACAAGCCGTAGACGTGGTGGTTGATCCCTTGACGGGGGCGACCGAGAAGGTGCCGTCTATAACCACGCTTACGGGCCCCTTGAGGCTTGTATATGTGTCTAGGCCATACGGCTGGGTGGTCGTATACGAAATCTCCCAGTAGCTACTGCTGGGGCCCGTAATCCTTCAGAATCTTTTCCTTGGTCTCCTCCCCTACGGGCAGGGCCCCAGTGAGGAGCTTCTGCAGGATGCGGTACCTCTGGTACTTATCCTCGGGGCTGAACTTAGGCGGGTGCGGCACCTTGACGGGGCCGCCGCAACGGGGGCACCTCTCCTTAGACAGGGTGTAGGCTCCGCAGTTGGTGCACCGCCGCAGGAGGGACCTCATTCCAGCCGCTGAACAGCCGCGATTACTTTATACTTCTTCTGAAGCGCCGGCAGGAGGTTCCCCACCTCCGTGAAGGCGGCCTCCACCTGCTTCGGCGCCTGGCCGGTTAAGTCGATCCTGTACCTCGGGGGCCCCACCACGTAAATCCGCACAGAGACGCCGGGGAACTTCTCCTGGATTGTCTTCGCCAGCTCCAAGAGGGCGGCTTTTATCTTCTCGGCGCCGTCGCCCTCCACGCTGACGGCCTTCAGTATCCCGGATATCTTCGTCGGCGGAACCTCCACCTGTTGCCTCGCCAGCTCCACAATCAGCTCCTTCAGCTGCTGATCCAGCTCAAGCTCGTCCACCACATGCGGCCCCGTCTTAACCACCTCCTCAAACACCTTGAAGGGGTCGCCGAACTGCTCCTCCAGATACCAAAGCGCCTTCAGCGCCTCCTCAGGAGGCCTACCGAGCTTTTTCATGGCGATCTCCAGCATCTTCAGCACCCTCACCCTGTGGCGGTACAGCAACAGCTTCTTCTCCTTCTCATCTACCCGCACGCGTTTAAGCGAAACCTCCACAACCCTCATCCTCGGGTTCACGCTGATCACCTTAAACACCGTCTTGTTCCCCTCCTTCACGTAATCCCTAATGGTGTGAAACCACGACTGGATGATCTCCTGCGTCGGGGCAAACGCCTCCAGGTCGTACTCGTCCAAGTAGACATACGCCCCGTGCTCCGCGATCTTCTTCACCGTCCCAATCACCAGCTCCCCCACGTCTGGAAACTCCTTCCTAACAAGTTTCATAGAGGGGGGATAAATGACGAGTTTAAAACCTAAACGGAGCTACTCCAGGGCTTTAACCACGTGCCCCGCCAGCCTTGCCTTTCCGCCTGTGGGCTGGGCCAAGACGCGGCCGCAGACTAGGCACCGCACCACCATGGCGGCGTGGGAGAAGGTGACTTGCTCGTTGCCGCAGTCGGGGCATCTGATCTTTACGAACCTGGAGCGGGGCTGGGGGATTAGGACCTTGCTGAACCTGGGGGGCATGTTACACCAGCTCCACCTTCTTCATCCTCCCCAAGCTCTTAATCATCTTGTAGCCGCATTTGCTACACGTGAAGACCAGAGTCACCTTCTTGTTGATCTTGGCGAAGCGCTTCTGCTTGGGCTTGGGCGAGGAGCCGTAGCCCTTCAGCTTCCTCTCGTATCTCCTCTGGCCCTCCGCCAGGGTGCGTCTCTGCCCCGCGTGGTAGTTCGACACGCTGTGTTTCGTGTAGGCGTTGCAACGGGGGCAGTATATGTTGACTGATTTGGGAAAC
>JAVVGH010000184.1:0-2811 GCA_032249215.1 Pyrobaculum sp. | reverse complement strand
TGCACCACGTCGCCGGCGGCCGCCGTGAACCTCCTGCCGCCCACCTCAAACTCCAGAAGCCCCTCGAGCACGATGGCGATCTGCTCCTGGGGGTGGCTGTGTCTCTGCACCACGCAACCAGCCTTCAGCCGGAACTGCGCCGCCGTCAGCCTCTCCCCGGAGAAAAACCGCCTCTCAACGCAGTCGTTCAGCTTCTCCCACTGCCAAGTCATAGACGCATAAGCTTCTCCCTCTCAACACGCGGCAAGACGCTCAAGTCCACGGAGCCAAGTATTACGTCGGCCGCCTCCACGGGGTCTCTATAGTAAAACCTCACGCCCGCCACGTCGACCGCCTTTAGAAGTCCCCCCTCCACCGCCTTGTCCAGCCGCCGCGCGGCCTCGTCAAGCGGCAGTCCTAGATACACGGCGGCCTGAGCCGCCGTGAAGGCGCCGAACCTCCGCGCCATCTGGAGAACTTCGCGGAGAAACATAGAAACAGCTACATGGCCCTATATATGTTTTGTGGTTTTTATATACCTAGCAAATCACTGCCATGGACACTGCGTCTGTGCTCATGGAGGTGTTGAAGATCTACAGCCCCCCGCACGGCGAGGCGGAGCTGGCCAAGTGGCTACAGGCGTTCCTTAAGAACCACGTAGACGACGTCTGGATAGACGAGGCGGGGAACGTGCTGGCGGTGAAGGGCCGCGGGGCGCCGGTTGTGTGGCTCCACGCCCACATGGACACGGTGCCTGGCCCCCTTCCTGTGCGTTATGAAAACGGCGTCGTGTGGGGGCGCGGCGCTGTGGACGATAAAGGGCCCCTAGTGGCGTATATGAAGGCGTTTCTAGAGGCGGAGCCCCGGGGCACGCTCGTCCTCGCCCTGGTCACCGCAGAGGAAGACGACAGTGCGGGGACGCAAGCCCTCCTCCAAGGCGGCCCTCCTAGGCCCAACCACGTCTACGTGGGGGAGCCCACCTCTCTCCACGTGGCCTACGCCTACCGAGGCGGCGCCAAGGTCTACATCGAGCTGGAGTCGCGGGGTGGCCACGCCAGCTCCCCCATATACGGCAACATTGTGGAGGAGCTGTACGCCGTGTATCAAGAGGTTAAGAGGGCCTTGGGCCACGCGGAGCGGTACGACTCCTTCACCGTGACGCCCACCATCGTGCAGTGCGGCGAGGCGCCGAACAAGATACCCACGAAGTGCGTCGCCGTACTTGACGTGCGGATACCCCCAGGCAGGACCTGCAAAGACCTCCTCTCGGCGCTGCCGCCGCAGGCAAAGGCGAAGGGATGCACCGAACCCGCCGAGGCGTCGCCGACAAACCCCGCGGCCAGGGCCTTGACCCGCGCCCTCCTCAAGCTCGGGGTAGAGCCTAAGTTAAGCAGGAAGTGGGGCACCGCCGACTTCAACCTACTGATTGCACTGACTAGAAACATAGCCGCCTTCGGCCCCGGCGACCCCCGCCTAGCCCACACAGAAGACGAACACATAAACATCCACGAGGTTGAATTAGCCGCAAAAGCCTTGAAGCTGGCGACGGAGGAGCTTAAAGTATAGAAAGGGAACTACACCAAAAGATTTAGATACAGACTCTCAACTTTTTCTGTGGATTGCAAAATCTCTGACTTAGTTAACGAAGGGGTTGTGTTGGTTAAGGGTCTCCCGGGCGCTGGCAAGACGCTTTTAGCGGCGAAGGCGGTCTCCCGCTTCAACAACGTTGTTTGGTTCACCTTTTACGAAACCGCGGATCGCCTCGCCAAGTATTTAAGCTCCGTCGGCCTCAAGCCGCCTAGGCACGTGTTTGACCTAGTCACCGTGAGAGATAAAGCCGCCGTGGAGTACGTCGTGGAGACGACGCTTCAGCTCAACCCCGACGCGGTTGTCGTAGACGGGCTGAGCGCGTTGAATCTTGGAGACGAGCGGGAGCTTGTACACGCGGTTTTCTACCACGGCATATCTCGAAACATCCCCGTAATCCTCATCAGGGAGGGCACCGACATTTCGCCAGCGGACTACTTGGCAGATGTGATACTGGAAGTGGACCATCGGTTGCTTGAAGGCGGCGTCTCGATTAGATATGTAAAAGTTTTGAAGGCCAGAGGCCGGTTTGTGAGATACGCGTCTCTCCCCTATGTCGTCGCAGAAGAAGGACCTGTGGTCATAGAGCCGCGGGAGGACGCCAGGCAACCCCCCGGAGACCGGCTCACCACAGGCTCGCCGGAGATCGACGATGCGCTTGGAGGCGGGGTCTTGAGGGGTAGCCTCGTGGCCGTCGTGGGGCCGGTTGATGGACTCGCCAGCAAACTTATGGTGTTGACCGCGGCTGAGCTGGCGCGGAGGGGGCAGAAGGTGTTGTACCACCACCACAAGGTGGTGCCGACTTTTGTGAAGTTCGCCGAGGCGTTAGGCGTCAAGTGGCAGAGGCCGGGGATCCGCTGGTTCTACCACCCAGTGGCTGAACACAAGTCTTTGACTTGGTGGTACGCCAGCGCCTCGATGATAAACCGGGAGAGATACGACGTACATTTTGCAGATCAGTACGAACAAGTGGCCGTGACGGCAGGCGCCGACCTCCTAATAGAGGCCGCCAGGGTGTATCAGTCAGTTATAAACCACCCAGTCACCACGGTACTTGTGTTTAACTCCCACGACGTCTGGAGAGATATAGCTAGTAAAGTGGGCTCGCTGGTGGATTACGTCTTCATATTTGACAAAGACACACTCACGGCGTATACGCCAGAGACGGCGCAACCCCTCCAGTTTAAATTCCACGTGGACACGGAAAAGAGAAGGGTAGTATATACCAAAGAGTAGTATGTGTAT
>JAVVGH010000183.1:0-2815 GCA_032249215.1 Pyrobaculum sp. | reverse complement strand
AGGGCAAAGGCATTTCGCTGAAGCTCGTTGCCCAGCCACGCAGAGAGGTCGCGCTCGTCCGCCCAGCTGATAGTCGCCCAGGGAGGCACGTCGTAGACATCCCTCGGGGGGTGTCTAGAGGCGGCCTCAGACACCGTGGCGAACCTCAGCCTAGGCCTCTTCGCCACCTCCCTAGGCAACCACCTTAAAAACTCGTGGATGCCCGACTCAGGCCAGTGGTGTTCTCCAAAGGTTTCGTAGTCGACCGCTATAAAGACGAGGTCTCCCGGCGTCGCCTCCAGCCACGCGGCGTATTTGTCGGCGGTGAGAGGCCACTGGTCCCACCACCTGGCGCCGAATCTAAAACCAACGTCGTCGCTTAGGCGGTAGTTCCTCACCAACACCCTGGCGTCGCACCCCCACGCCTTGTACACGTAGTTGGGAGATCTCCACCCAAGCACCCAATCCACCCCCTCCGTAACCACAGTGGAAAACCCCATGGAGTGCAGAAAACACGCGACGTCGTTGTTGTAGATAAACTCGGTGTTCTCCGCGGCGCGGGGCCTATGGCCAATCAGCTCCTCCACTGCCCTGACCTGCATCTCCACCTGCTCCCTGAACTCCCCCCTATCTATAAACCAGGCCAAGCTGTGGAAGTACGTCTGTGCTGTGAACTCCGCAGCCCCCATAGACGCCAGCTCGCGAAACAGCTCCAACACGTCCGGGGCCCACCTCCGGAACTGCTCCAGCGCTAGCCCGCTTACGCTAAAAGTCGCCTTGAACCCAGGCACCTCCCTCGCGGCCTCGAGGATGATCTTAGTGGCTCTGCGGTACACCTTCTCGGCAACTCTCTCAAAGATGCTCCTGTTCAGCTCGTCGTAGAATATCTCCAGGTCTCCAGGCCGCCTAGGATACACCCGGTAGAGGTCCGGCCGCACGCGACGCGGCTGATGCACCTCCAAAAAGAATACTACGTCCATGGCAGGTGGGGGAGACTTAAATATATCTATATTTGCCAAATACATGGCTGGTTGGCAAGGTAGGATATTGAGGGTTGACCTAACGAGGAGGAAAGCCGTCGTCCAGGGGCTGGATGCCTCGGCCGCCCGGGCCTTCATAGGAGGGCGCGGGCTCGCCATAAAGATCTTGTGGGACGAGCTACCGCCTGGAGTTGATCCCCTCTCGCCGTATAACAAGCTCATCTTCGCCGCTGGTCCCCTCACGGGGCTCCCCGGGCCGAACTTCGGCAAGCTTGTGGTCGCGGCGAAGAGCCCGCTCACAGGCGGCTACGGCGATGGGAACATAGGTAGCTGGGCTGCCGTGAACCTCCGGAAGGCGGGTTACGACGCCTTGGTGGTGGAGGGGAGGGCCGAGAAGCCGTCTTACATCTACATAGAAGACGGAAAGGTGGAGATCCTAGACGCCGGGGACTACTGGGGCCTCAACGCGTGGGCTGTGGAGGAGAAGTTGCAGAAGGTCCACGGCCGAGACGCCGCGGTCATCACCATCGGGCCCGCCGGGGAGAACCTCGTGCGGTACGCCACGGTTATCTCCCACAAGGGCCGGTCCGGCGGGAGGCCGGGCATGGGCGCCGTCATGGGCTCGAAGAACCTCAAGGCGGTTGTGGTGAAGGGCAGGGGCGAGATCCCGACGGCCGACAAGGCCGCGTATCAGAAGCTGGCAGTTGAGGCGGTTAAGGAGGGGGGCTCCAGCCCCAGCTACGGCTTCTGGATGAGACAGGGCACCACGTCTACCGTCGAGTGGGCCCAGGAGGCCAGCGTCTTGCCCACCTACAACTTCTCCGAGGGTCAATTCGACGAATTCGCTAAGATAGGCGGCAACATGGTGGAGAAGTTCGAGACGGATCTCAAGTCTTGTCCCCTCTGTTTCATGGCCTGCGGCCACTGGGTCCCCGCCGAGTCCGGCTCCGTGGAGGTCGACTACGAGAACATAGCGATGCTGGGCTCGAATCTAGGCATCGGCGAGCTCCACAAGGCCGCGGAGCTGAACCGCATAGCAGACACCATGGGCATGGACACCATCTCGCTGGGGAACGTGCTTGGCTACGTCATGGAGGCCTCCGAGAGGGGCTACGGCGAAAAGCTGGGTTTTGTGGTTGAGTGGGGCGACTACGAGGCGGCGAAGCAACTGGCATACGACATAGCATATAGAAGGGGGGTTGGCGATCTTCTGGCGGAGGGCGTTAGGCGCATAGCGGAGAGGATCGGCGGGGAGGAGTTCGCGATCCACACTAAGGGGCTTGAGGTAAGCGCATATGACTGCCACGCGGCGCCCGCCATGGCGCTGGCATACGCCACGTCGCCAATAGGCGCGCATCACAAAGACGCGTGGGTCATCTCCTGGGAGGTCCGCACAGACCGCTTCGGCTACACGAGGGAGAAGGCAGCCAAGGTTGTTGAGCTACAGCGCATAAGGGGAGGCTGGTACGAGACCTTCGTGGGTTGCCGCTTCCCCTGGGTTGAGGTGGGGCTTTCGCTGGATTGGTATCCCAAGCTTTTCAAGGCGGCCACGGGCGTCGACGCGACGCCGGATTACTTCAACGAGGTCGGCGACCGCATATACGCGTTGATCAGGGCTTTCTGGGTCAGGGAATACGGCTGGTGGAGCAGGGAGCTGGACATGCCCCCTGCCAAGTGGTTCAAACAGCCGCTCACCACAGGCCCGCTGAAGGGAGCCCACCTGGACTACGACGGCTACAACAAGCTACTCGACTACTACTACGAGATTAGGGGCTGGGACAGAAACGGCGTGCCGACGAGGGAGACCTTGAGGAAGCTGGGTCTCGACTACGTGGTGCCCCAGCTGGAGAGGGTGG
>JAVVGH010000182.1:0-2815 GCA_032249215.1 Pyrobaculum sp. | reverse complement strand
TACTTTAACTGGTTGTTGGGGGTGGTGCCATGACCGAGGTGGTGACAATCCCCAAGGCCGACTACGAGAAGTTGCTTGCCGAAGTGGCGGCGCTTAGAAAAGAGGTTGAGGAATTAAGTTCCCTGTTGCTACCTGTGAAAATAGTGTTGGAGAAGTTGCCGCATTTGATGGCTGATATCCAAGTCTTTAAGGTGGCCGCGCCGCTGATATCTATGTTGAGCATAATGGACATGGCCGACATAAACGCCATGGGCGCCGCGATGCAAGGCGGCGTCACCTGCACCAGCAAGGCACTGCGGCAAATCGCCGAAAACGGCGCCCCGAAGGTAGGCCTCTTCGGCCTGCTCAACGCCATGCGCGACCCAGAGGTCCAGAAGGCCATGGGCTTGATGCTGGCAATACTGAAATCGATGGGTAGTTGCATGGAGGAGAACCTCAAACAAGTCAGCGAAAAATCCTAGTTTTTCCAACCCTTCTTTCCTGCCGGCACCGCAGTGTGTCATCAAGTGGTTCTACCTTGAACAAGGCGGAGATCCCGCCGGCGTCTGAGAAAGTTTTTAACGGAGGGGGCCGCGTAGGTTATGCCCACGGCTGTGGTGACTGGATCGGGGAGGGGGATTGGGAGGGCGGTTGCGGTTCGTTTCGCGCGTGAGGGCTGGAACGTGGTTGTCAACGCGAAGAGGGGTAGGGAGGAGGCGGAGGAGGCGCTTAGGCTTGTGAGGGAGGCCGGCGGAAGCGGCGTGGTGGCGCTCGCCGACGTGGCCACTAGAGAGGGGTGTAGAAACGTGATTAATACGGCTGTTGAACGGTTCGGGGGGTTGGACGTATTGGTTAACAACGCCGGGCTTGGGCTCTACTCTCTTTTCCTCGCCGCCGATGATAGACTTATAGAGAAGCAGCTTGAGGTGACGTTAAGATCTGTGATTTACTGTTCTCAAGAGGCCGCTAGAGTTATGAAGGAGGGGTCTATAATCAACGTTGCCTCGATTGCGGGCATTAAACCCTTTGCTGGTCTCTCCATATACAGCGCCGCCAAGGCGGCTGTTATAAACCTCACGCAGGCGTTGGCGGTGGAGCTTGCCCCCCGGATAAGAGTGAATGCGGTTGCCCCCGGCGTGGTGAAGACGAAGATGGGCGACAGCCTCCTCAACCTCCTCGGCGTGAGTGAGGAGGAGTTCGCGAAGCGGTACACCCTTCTTGAGAGAATCGTGACGCCTGAAGACGTGGCTGAGGTCGTTTGGATGTTGGTGAAAATCCCCACCATCACGGGGCAGGTCGTCGTGGTGGACTCGGGGCAGTTGTTGCTAGGGCGGCTTTAGTCCGACATCCAGAGAAGCCCATAACTAGCTTTTTTCACAAGCGCAGACTCCACGTCTCTTTTCAAAAGCTCCACGTTGACGTATATCTTACTCATGGCGTCTGCCCACTCCTCTTGTGTAGACTCTGCCCACTCCCTATACAGCACGGCCGCGGCTAAGGTGCCTATCTGGGTCAGTAGCCTTTTGGCGTGGAGCTCCACGCCGTCTCTCAACGCCGCGGCCGCCTCCTCCCTAGCCTCCTCCAAGGCGGCTACCAGCTTGCGCCTCACCTCATCGTCGCGGATCCTAGAGATCCGGCTGGCCAGCTCCTCAAAGAGAGTCTTTCCCGCCTCTTTTCTATAAAACACCTCCGCCATGTCCAACGCCTGGATGTTGCTAGTGCCTTCCCATATGGCGGTCACCAAGGCGTCTCTATGTAGCTTAGCCATGGGGTACTCCTCTAAGAAGCCGATGCCGCCCATAAGCTCCATGGAGTACCTCGTCACATCTATGGAGACCCAGGCCGCCATGTTCTTAACGATATGCGTAAGGAGTCGGGCGTAGTGATAGGCTTGGCTATATGGCGGCCTCTCCCCCGGCGCCACGTCGCTGAAGGATTTAGCCGCGGCGAGAGTTAAGAGGAGGACGGCTTGGAGTTTGGCCTCCATCTCCACAAGATCCCGTAGATAGAGGGGATGTTCCACAAGTCTTCTGCCGAATGTCTTCCTCTCGTTTCCGTATAGATACGCCTCCCACAGCGTCTTCCTCGCCAGGCCCAACCCCGCGGTGGAGTTGTCGATCCTTGCGATGGTGAGTATCTCAAGGGCGATGTATATCCCGGCCTCGGTAGCGCCTAGGAGGTAGGCCTCCGTGTCTACCAGCTCCACCTCGCCCGTAGGCACGGTGATTGTGCCTAATTTGTCCTTGAGCCTGAGTATCCTCCAGTTGGGCCTCCCGCCGGCGCGGTAGGCTGGCGCGAAGAAGGCGGCTACTCCCTTGGCGCCTGGCCGTGGCGGCGCGGGCTTCGCCGTTATGACCGCCGCGTCTGCCAGCCCCACGTTGCTGGTGAAGTACTTAACGCCGCGGAGCCTCCACCGCCTCTCGTCGATTCTCTCGGCAACGGTCTCCAACCCGCCGAGGTCGCTGCCGGCCTGGACCTCCGTATAGAAGGTGGCGCCCATCCAAGGCCGGTCTCTCTTTAGGAAGTTGGGGAGGTAGAGGGCCTTCGTCTCGTCGTCTCCGTATTTGGCGAGGCCGTAGGCCGTCTGCTCGGTGAGGGTGATGGTGCAGAAGAAGCCCGCGTCGGAGATCAGATACCCCGAGACGAAGTGATACATTAAATCACTCTCCCCAGTCAAGGTTTTAGAGACCACGCCGAACTTCAAGAGGTCGTAAAGCGTCTGGAGGTGGCTGGGGGAGACCTGCACGTAGTTTATCTCCTCCCCCCTCACGCTCCACCGCTTGAGGACTGGTTTAGCGTAGTGGTCCACGTAGTAGGCCTCCTCCATCATTTTTGT
>JAVVGH010000181.1:0-2818 GCA_032249215.1 Pyrobaculum sp. | reverse complement strand
GGGTTAGCGGAGGTATGTTTATAAATTGTTCTAAAGTTTAGAATATGGATAAGGTAGGGGCTTTTATCAAGCGTCCGCCGCTGTCAGTGACGCAAGAAGCCACGTTGCTCGACGTCGTGAAGATAATGGCTACCCACAACATAGGCCTCGTCGCGGTGGTGGACGAAGCGGGGAGGCCGCTTGGCGTGGTCTCAGAGAGGGACGTAATCCGCGCCTTGGCCAAGGGCGTTCAGCTGTCTGCCAAAGCCATAGAGGTGGGGACAAGGGGGAACCTGCTCACGGCAAAGGCCGAAGACGACATATACTCCGCCATAAAGAAGATGAGGGAGAGAGGCACGCGCCACATCCTCGTGGTGGACGACGCAGGCAAGCTCGTGGGAGTTGTCTCAATTAGAGACCTGATAGAAGACAGAGCTCTTAAGTCGATTGGAGACAGAGTGTGGTGGCCTCCGCCGGAGGAATGAAGAAGGTAGGCGAGTTGATCAGGCGGACGCCCATCACCGCGTATCCCTCCGACACCTTAATCGACGTCATAGAGAAAATGGCGAGATACGAAGTGGGGGCTTTGGTGGTTGTGAACCCCTCCGAGGGCGGGAAGCCGGTGGCGGTGATCTCGGAACGCGACGTAGTTAAGGCCTTGGCGATGAAGATGCCCCTTTCCACCCCCGTGGAGGCGTTTATGTCCACCCGCCTAATCTCCATCCGGCCAGACGAAGACGTGATTAAGGCGGCCGACTTGATGATTAACCACAACATTAGACACCTAGTGGTTATGAACCCAGACGGCTCTCTACTGGGGATGGTGTCCATAAGAGACGTCCTCCGGGAACTAAGAACACACGTGAAGTAAAAGAGTAAACTACGCCGTCTACGGAGACGTGATAACGGCGGGGGGATGTATGTTTTTTACTAAATTTTTTAAAGTACAAGCATAATGGCGCCTATGATGGCCGAGGTCTCTAAAGAGCTGGAGAGGCTCAGAGACTTGTTCTACGGGTTGGCTGAGCTTCGGGACAGGCTGAGGGAGGCCGGGGCCACCTGGCCGAGGCCCCTCCCCGAGTCTGTTGTGGGGACTGTGCGCGTCAAGACGGGCCTGCCGGCGATGTTGAGGCGGGGCGTCATCATGGACGTGACTAACGTGGAGCAGGCAGAGACGGCGGAGGACGCCGGCGCGGTGGGCGTCATGGTGCTCGACAAGCTTCCCTACGACGTGAGGAAGGCCGGCGGCGTGGCGAGGATGGCCGACGTGAAGGTCATAGAGGAGGTGATGGCCCACGTCACCATCCCCGTCTCGGCGAAGGTCCGCATCGGCCACTTCTACGAGGCTGTGGTTCTGCAACAGATAGGCGTGGACCTAATCGACGAGTCTGAGGTTCTGACGCCGGTGGACGAGCAACACCACATAAACAAGTGGGCCTTCGCGGTGCCCTTCGTCAACGGTTGCAGAGAGCTGTGCGAGGCGTTGCGGAGGATCTCGGAGGGGGCCTCCATGATTAGGTCCAAGGGCGAGGCGGGCACGGGCAACGTGGCGGAGGCTGTGAAGCACTTCAAGGCCCTCTACGGCGCCGTGGAGGAGCTGGCGGCGGCCCTCCGCGCGGGGGACGAAGAGAAGCTCAGGGACTACGCCAGGAGGTGCCAGGCGCCTTATGAGCTGGTTGCGCTCACGGCTAAGCTGGGCAGGTTGCCGGTAGTTACCTTCGCCGCAGGCGGCATAGCGACGCCGGCCGACGCCGCCCTCATGATGTGGCTCGGCGCAGACGGCGTCTTCGTGGGGAGCGGCATCTTCAAGAGCCAGGACCCCAGAGAGAGGGCCGAGGCCATCGTCCTCGCCACCGCCTTTTGGGACGACCCGGAGAAGGTCGTAGAGGCGCAAAGGATGGTGAGCGAGAGAGGCGCCATGATCGGGATAGACGTGAGGACCCTCAAGCCGGAGGAGCTCCTCCAGACCAGAGGCATATGAAGGCGGGCGTACTCGCCCTACAAGGCGACGTGGAGGAGCACGGAGAGGCCTTCCGGAGGGCTGCGGGGAAGCTCGGCGTCTCCCTCGAAGTGGTGTACGTCAAGAGGCCCGCCCAGCTGAAGGAGGTGGACGTCCTGGCCATCCCCGGCGGCGAGTCTACAACCATCGGCCTCTTGGCGAGGCGGGCCGGGCTCCTGGAGCCTCTCCGCGACGCGGTGAAGTCCGGGCTCCCCACCCTGGGGACCTGCGCCGGCGCCGTGTTGATGTCCAGCGACGTGGTGGACGCGGTGGTCGGCCGCACCGACCAGCCGCTCCTCGGCGTCTTGGAGGCCGCGGTGGTCCGAAACGCCTTCGGGCGGCAGAGGGAGTCCTTCGAGGCGGACCTACAGCTTGAAGACTTCGGCCGGGTGAGGGCGGTCTTCATCCGGGCGCCCGCCTTCGTCAAGACGTGGGGAGACGCCAAGCCGCTTGGCCCCCTGCCGCACGGCAGATACGGCACCGTCTACGCCGCCGTGGTCCAGCGGCACATGGTCGCGACGGCGTTCCACCCCGAGCTCTCCACCACGGCCTTCCACAGGCTGATGCTGGAGATCGCCAGGAGGTAACTGTTTTAAGTCGAGACTTTAGGGGCTTTGTGAACTTCGCGTCTCTTTTCTCGGGGCTTCTTCTGGGCTACAGCCTGGCGGTGCCGCCGGGGCCCATGAACGCGTTGATAGCGGCGTGGTCTCTGAGGAGCTTCCGCCACGGCTTCGCCGTGGGTGCTGGCGCCATGTCGGCGGACTTCCTGCTCATGCTCCTCACCCTAGCCCTCTACGGCGTCTTGAGGGGGCTTGGGCGGCAGTTCTTCGCCCCCTTCCA
>JAVVGH010000180.1:0-2870 GCA_032249215.1 Pyrobaculum sp. | reverse complement strand
AGGCCTAAGCCTCTGCTCCCTTTCGGCAATCACGGCACGAACTCGAAACTACTATATTAACATTTGCTACACGTCGCAACTGTAGTGGACATCGGCGTCGGAAGGCCTGCGCGAGATCCCAACCACGTAGTCGCCGCGGCTTTTCGCCAGCCTAACCAAGGCCCTGCCGATGCCGCCGCTGGCCCCCGTAATTACCAACCTCAACGGCATAGCCGCCCACTAATTGGTCTAGCTACGCGAAAACTTGTGGCTGTCTTAAAAATCTAGTGGATACAGGTGGGCGGATATGGCTTCCAGGTGGTTCAAATTAACAAGACGTCTTCTTTAGTTCCCGGCCCGTGGGCGGGGCTCACTGGTCTGTTTCCTCTAGCCACTTCTCTATGGCGTCTGCGAGCTCGGCGTAGTGGGCGAAGCCCTTCAGTTGCTTCATGCCGCATATGAGCTCAACGGTGCCGTCGCTCTTCTCGTGTATTCTCGGCTCCTCGCCCGTTAGGGCCTTCACAAGCGCTGAGAATCTCTCCGCGTCTGCCCACCTGCCGCCGGGGGCGTCCGCCCTAGCCGTGGTGCGTCCCTCGACCGCGTTGTCTCTGCCGTATCTGCTGTAGGTGATTGTGTACTCACGCACCACGCGGTCCACAATGTGCTCGCCCTCCACGCGGCCCACCTCCGCCTTTATTTTGAGTCTCAGCAACTTCTTGCCGCTCTGGCTCTCCACAATCTCGGCGCCCCAGCCTATTACCTTCACAACATATGTCTTGCCGTCCACTTCGACCTCCCTCTTGAAGTCCTTCAGCGTTAGAGAGCCCCACGCCTTGCCCTCCTTCACGATCTCCTCGGCTTTCTTGCGCACGTCTTCGCCCGCCTCCTTCGCCCTCTGGAGTATGATCTTGACGAAGTCCGCCGCCAACCTCCTCTGCTGTTCATCCTTGCCGTATACGGAGAGCCGGGCGGCGCGCTCGAGACCCTCCCTAAGGATCGAGACGTAGCCGTAGCTGTCCCCCTCCGGCATCTTCACCGTGAAGTGCTTGCCCTCCTTAAGCCCCATCTCCTTGAGCCGCTGGGCCATTTGCTCTATGTTGTTGGAACTGGTGGAACGATATCTGATATCAAGCGCGCCGCTACGCGCCAGCCGCACTTCGTATTTCGGCCATCCTTCCTTCAACACGCGTCCCCTCTCCAGCTTCTTCAGCCAACGCTCCGCCTTTCCGGCGTCTATCCAGCGGTTCTTGCGCGCCGCCTTGGCGATCTCGGCGATGGCGTCTCTAAGCTCCTTACGCCCAGCCGCAAGCATGTCGGTATAGGCGTAGACGTACCACTCGTCTCTGTTGTTTTCCTTCTTCACCTTCGCGTCGACTCCTGTATGCCTTAACAAGATCGCCGCGAGCTCCACGCGACTCCTATCCGTCGAGTGGAACTGGAGCAAGATCGCGTCTTTAAGCAGATATACGTTGTACTTCACTGCGACGCCGCCCTCCGAAATTATCAAATCAGCGGCGACGCCGCTTTCGGTCAGCCTTATGTTGTCGACTCGCACCTCCACCTGGGCAGCTTCCATGAACTCCTCGAACTTTTCGCTTAAATACTCTCCGCCGGCGGAGGGCGCAGACACGGCTAAGAAACGCATAAACCTCACTGCGTTCTCGCCGGTTGCGGCTATGCGGTAATATTTGCCCCCGTCCACATACGTCCGTATGCCGATCTTCAGCTCGTCGGGCAGTAGCTGGTTGAGCAGATACAACGTGGCTAGGCGTAGGAGCGCGGCTCCTCCGCCCAGCTCCCCACCGACGGTCAGCGTGACTATATCCGGCCCCACGTGGCCATCTCCTGCCACCGCCGTGGCGTACATCTCGCCGAAGATGAGCTTGGCCCTTTCTCCGTCGAACTCACCCCTCATCGCCTTGTCCAGCATGATAAGCTCAAGGGCTGGGGCGACGAACTTCCTCACCACCTCATCCCTCGCGCAGTCCCTAGCCAAGCAGTACATATCGCTCAGGACGAACTCGACGACGCCCCACACCTCCCCCCTAGAGACGCCGACCTTTCCAGCTAGGTCTTCGATAAACTTCTCTGCATATTTCTTATACCCCTCCGCGTAGTAGATGATCGCCCGGGCCAGCTCTTCGGCATGATCGCCTGCTATCCTCCCGCCGCTCAACGCCTCCACCGCCTTCGCCAGCCTCTTGGCCCTCTCCTCACGCCACTTGCTATCGTCCATGCCCCTCCTGGCCTCGGCGAAGTGGGCGAGAAGAGCCAGCTCGCCCAGCATCCTCCTCGCCAGCCCCTCCCTCTCGACGTTGTTTGCTCTCTCGGGGCCAATCCAGGGCTTCAACTCGTCGGCCAGCTCCTCGACCCTCTTCAAGACCCAGCTCCACTCTATGGCGTCTACCAGCTCCCGCCAGCTCTTGACGGTGCGGCCGAGGAGGGGCTTCAGCTCCTCTCCCTCCTCGGCGATTATGCGGTCTAAGTCCTCCCTACGCCAGCGCATTTTGACGTTGGGCTTGACGCCCTCCTCAGTGACGCTGGCTCCGCCGCTTATCGGCTTCGGCTCACCGAAGAGTGCGATGTACCAAGCCGCCTGCCAAAGATGGGCGGTGGTGGCCTCTATCCACCCTTTATCGAACGTCACGTCTGTGTTCAACCACGGCAATACATGCCATATCTTCTTAATCCCCGAGAGGTCTGGCGCCGTCTTCTTCGCCTCCTCCGCGAAACGCCTCAGCTCCTCCTTGCTGACGTTAAAGCGGGCCACATCTCCTATCCACAGCTCGCCTACAGGCGCCTCAACGCCGCCGTAGACCCTAAACACCTGGAACCTCCTCTCGACGCGTCTCTTCTCGCCATCCTTCTTGCCTTCCTTCTCGACGCGTATA
>JAVVGH010000179.1:0-2873 GCA_032249215.1 Pyrobaculum sp. | reverse complement strand
TATTTGGCTTGGAGACGAAGATTTTCATTACGGAGATGAAGACGGTCTACGTCTTCGACGAGGTGGAGCTCCCGGAGCAGCTACCGGACGACCGCACCATCGGCAGGGTTTTATCCAGCGCCGAGAAGGAGTACGGCAGGAAGGAGGTAGACCCCTACGGCGTTTTGGGGACGGAGGACGAGAGGCGCTACAACATAAAGACGGCGATTGAGATACTGGAGAGGAAGATACCGAAGAGGTGGAGGGAGCACGCCCCCGCCCTGGCCCGGCTTCTGTGGCGGTGGTACTACGCCTACGGCGCCGTCACGCCGCTCTTCCTCACAGAGGGCTTGGGCATCACCGACGTCATGCTCACCATGACCGACAGGGCCGTCACCGTGGACACCTACAAACACGGTGCAGGTCTCGTGACCAACATCGAGCTGACGCCTAAAGACAGAGAGCACGTGCAGGACGCCATCTCCAGGAGGGTGGCGCCCCTCTCCGCCGCCAGGCCCTTCGCCTCCCGCTTCGACGACCTCTTCCGCATCCGCGTAACCGCCATAGTGCCAGACGTCGCGCCGACGCAGGGCTACGCCTTCCGCCTCATAAACGTGGTGTGGACTGCGCCGCTGTTTGTGTCCATGGGCGGCGCCGAGCCCTGGCAGATGGCGTACCTCTGCGCCCAGTGGCGCAGGGGGAGGCACGTCCTCGTGGCGGGCCTGCCAGGCTCCGGCAAGACGTCTCTGCTGAACGCCGTCTTGAGCTGCACCCAGACCACCCGCCGCCTAGCCATAATCCAGTCCGTCCCGGAGCTGTTTGTCCCTCAAGCCGCCTTCATCGCCACCGAGCGCATCAGCTTCGGCGCCGGCATATCGGATATATTGATGGCGGAATTAGTTCAGCGCTTCGGCCTCCGCGCCAACAGCGACGTGGGCATAAACGAGCTTCTGACGGAGAGCGACGTAAGGGCCTTCGTCACCATCGCCTTCGCCGGCTTCGGCGCAGGCGCCACCATCCACGCACAGAGCGCGGAGGAGGTGGTGCTCCGCCTGCTCAGGCTGGGCGTCACCCAGGCGGAGCTTGAGGCCTTGATGCCGCGGCTGATCATACCCGTCATGGAGAAGGCGGTGACGCCGAGGGGAGTCGTGAGGCGCGTGAGCAGGATATACGTCCCGACGCCGCAGGGACACAGGCCGATCGCCAAGGAGGAGGAGGCGCTCAAAGACCCAGAAGCCGCCAAGTGGGAGCAGATAATAGCCGAGGCGGCAGGCACGAAGACCCTGCACAGCCCAGAGGCCTGGGTCGCCTATCTTAGGAAGTTCGACTAATTCAATTTTTTCTCCCTTCTGCGCTGTAGCCATGCCTAAGCCCCTGGTAAAACCTAAAGAGGAGGCCGCTCCGGGCTTTGCCCCTCCTGCCCCCATCCCTGCCGCAACTCCGGAGCCGCAGATGGAAATGAGGCCTCCCGCCGCCTCTGCCTCTGTAGACGTCTCGCTGATATTTGCGCTGTATAAGAAATGCGTTGAGGGCGGCTATCAGAACTGCGACGTGCTGAGGCAGATGGCCACAGACGCGATAAAGGAGCGGCTTAGGTCGGCCATTGAGGCCGAACTGGCAAACCTCATAGAGCCGGGGCTCCGGGGCCAGATAGGGCAGATCTGCATTGAGGTATGACGGACAAGCTCGCCAAAGAGCTGAAGCGGAGGAGGCCGGAGGCGAAGAAGCAGAAGTTCCCCAAGGTGAAGAAGGCGTTTAAAGACGTCATAAAGAAGCTGGCCAGGAAGTACGGCCAGCCGGAGTGGCTCGTGGAGAACACCATAAGGGAGCGGGGCCTGTCGTACACCCTCCAAGCGCTCAGCCAATCTCCTCCTCCAAAGAAGAAATCCATCCTTGACAGGCTGAGGAGGCTATGGTCACGAAGGTAGTCGCCGCCTTAAGCCACAAGGGAGGCGTGGGCAAATCCACAGTGCTCAGTAGCGTAGCCTACGCTGTCCGCAAGGAGACCCACTGGCGCGTCGTCTACATTGACGTGACGGCAGACGGCTTGGGCGCAAATCTCCTGGCGCCTGGTTGCAGGGTGGAGTTCGGCACTTACGCCTTTTTAGCAGGCGTAGATGCTCTTCAGTACTGCACCATTGAAGACGGGGCTTATGTCGACACAGTGCCGCCGGGCCCCCTTCCGCCAAACAGCCAGCTGAAGGGCGGCAGGCTGAAGGAGCTTGTGGACATGTTGCGGGGAGAGTACAACCTAATCTTTGTAGACCTCCCCGGCACAGATGAAGTACACAGCGAAGTGATACGCGCCGCCATAAACGTGGCGGACATATACTTCCTCGTGGCTGAGCCGGCCACCGTGCACCTGCTGTGGCGGCTTAAGGACATGCTTCCCCAGGGCAAGCCGATATTCGCCGTATTGAACAAGTACTTAGACGGCATGCCGGGGAAGAACGAAATCCAGCGCATCGGCACCACGAAATACGGCACCTTCGCCTTCGCCATCCCGCTGGAGGGGCCGGTGTACAACGCGGTGCTGGAGGGCAAAATCCCGGCCGCCCTCTCCCGCGTGAAGTTCGTAGAAGTGATAGACCAGATAGCCGCCAAGCTCCAGTACTTCATAGCCGACGTCCGCTGATTCTTTTTTTCAGCCCTCTCCCCCTTCGGCCATGCAGGATAAAGAGTTTTTCAAAAGACTTGAGCAGTTCAAGGCCCAGTATCAGCACGACTTAACGCCGGAGGAGGTGCAGAGGTGCGTCAACGAGGCTCTTAAAGACAACGCCGTGTTTAAGGCCTATGTGTGCGCGTCGGAAATCTTGGTGAAGAAGGCCAAGCGCAGGAAGCCGCGGCTGGAAGTGGAGAAGGTGAAGGAAGAGGCAGAGGCGGAGGAGGAGGTC
>JAVVGH010000178.1:0-2880 GCA_032249215.1 Pyrobaculum sp. | reverse complement strand
GCGAAGTTCCACATAGCCGCGAGGGTGGAGGCGCCGCCGGATTACGCCTCGATGGGCGACGAAGAGCTGTGGAGGCTTCACGAGAGGCTAGGCGAAGTCTTCGACGACGAGTGGCGCCGCCAGAAGGAGAAGCCAGACATAAGCCTAGTCAAGAAGGAGTTGCCGAGGGCCTCTTTCCTCGACGTGAAGATAGAACTAGGCAGGCGTCAACTTAGGCGTTGTATGCTTTGCGAAAGGCTGTGCGGCGTAGACAGGACGACGAGGAGGGGGGCCTGCCTCCTGGACCACAAGCCGCGGGTGGCAAGCTTCTTTCACCACCTAGGAGAAGAGGCGCCCTTGGTACCCTCCGGCACTGTGTTTTTCTCTGGCTGCAACTTCCGCTGTGTCTACTGCCAAAACTGGGATATTTCACAGTATCCCGAAGCTGGCGTAGAGACGACGCCCCAGGCGCTCGCCGCAATACAGATCAGGCTAAGAGAAGAGGGGGCGCGCAACATAAATTGGGTAGGGGGCGAGCCAACCCCCAACATCCCGCACATACTTGAGTCGTTGAAGATACTAGCCGCGAGGGGCGTCAACGTGCCTCAGCTGTGGAACTCCAACATGTACCTAACGCTTGAGGGCCTCTCTCTGATTCTTCACGTCATGGACATTTGGCTACCAGACTTTAAATACGGCAACGACAAATGTGCTTTGAAGTACTCAGTGGCGCCGCGGTATTGGGAGGTTACGACGCGGAACTTCTCGGTTATATGTAGCAGGGGCGAGAACATAATCGTGCGGCATCTGGTGTTGCCGGGGCATGTGGAGTGTTGCACAAAGCCGGTCTTGAGGTGGCTTGCGGACAACTGCCGACATGTCTTGGTGAACGTGATGGATCAGTACAGACCCGACTACCTCGTCCCGAAGATGGATAGGTATAGGGAGATCAGGCGGAGGGTCTCAGAGGGGGAGATGGAGGAGGCCTATAGATACGCCGACGAGCTCGGTTTGGCGTGGAGGGAGGTTACCAACTGACTTCCTCCCCGCCCTAAAGGGCGAGGCTTTCGATTATTTGTAATTATCTAAGGGTGTATATCCTGATCCCCATCTCGTGCCTTACGTCTATCTTTCCCGTCAGCATGAGGATCGCGGGTATATACGGCGAGTCCTCGATCCGTCTCCTCGTCTGAGGCTCCTTGAGGGCGGCGCGCCACTCCTCGTGGATCTTCGCCGGTGGGGCAAGCCTAAGCGCTCTTTCTAGTAGCTTCGCAGTGGTCTTAATGCATCTCCCCCGGGGGCAGTCTTGTCCGCCTGCCACGACCTTTACCCCGTAGTAGACCATTGGTATCGTTATGCCGAGCCCCGTGTGGGGTTCTCTAAACAGAACCGCGGATCTGTTCCTCCGCCGCGACGCCAGCCGCCAGAGCTGTTGCGAAATTGTGTCAAGGTCGTCAATGCCGAAGACGCCGCTACGGATTACCCTGTCGGCGACCTCCTCCTCGTCCTCCCCCTTCACCTTTAAGGACCTGAGCTGAACCGCTAGGTCGAAGTCGTTGCCGTCTCCGCCGCCGCCGAGGATCTTGGAGCTTAGGGTCTCTATAGGCTTCCCGTTGGTTAGTAGCTTCTCGACTCCTTCTACCTTCGTGCATGTATACACCGAGAGAGAGGTGGAGTTCCCCGCGACGACGGACCTCACCAGGGGAGGTCCCGCGACCCAGCACTCCTTCTCCCCCACCAGTTTGTATATAGACGTGTGGAGGCGCGGGGCGTATTTCACCTCCGCTCCGTAGTTATCCACAGCCTCCAACACCGCGATTTTGTTGAAGACGGGACCTGAGGTGAGGACCGACAGCTTGGTCTGCCTAGCCAGGCTGAGTACCCCGAGCCCTCCCAGCGGCGACGAGATCGCCAATATGTGGCGGGGCTTTAAGGTCTCTAGGCACTCTGGAAGAGATGTGCAGAGCATGTCGGTTCCGTACTGGCTGGTATAAAAATAATGCGCAGCGCCTTACTTCGCCCCCTTCTTTGCCAGATACTGCGCATATACGGGGCAACCGCTACCGCCGTTGTTGCAGTACTTCTCCAGCTGTTGCCTCCTCATGCGCCACTCCTCCGGGGGCATCAACACGCATCTAAGGCCGTCTGCGGTCGGGCGGAACATTAGACAGCGCACTGGACCACTTCTCTAAGTGTTTTTATACTTTGGCGTTCCGGTTGCCGTGGAGTGCGACGCCGTTGCGGGGTACCTCAAGGAACGCGGTCTAGAGGCCAAGCGTAGAGGACTCGATTTTTTAGTCGCCTCCGTGGGGTCCCTGAGGCTGGGCTTCTGGTGCCCGCGGGAGGAGTTCCCCGGTTTCGACGACGTGGAGGACCTCAAGAAGGTCTTGGGGCTTGATGCGCTGGATGTGTTGGTCGTCGTCTCATACAGGCCGTATGTCTTGGTGGACTACATAAACTCGCTCCTAGAAAGGGCACACAGGTGGTACGGCGTCAAGCTGGACATAAAGCTCCTAGGCGTAAGCTCAGTCGAGCTGGAGACGGGTCTAGAGGAGGCGCTCGGCCGCGCCTTGGTGGAGAAGCCTCAAAAGCTTGGCCCAGGCGTCGAGACCGAGTACCGCTGTCCTCAATGTGGAAAAGACGTGCTACGTCTATATAGGCAGGAGAGGTTCTTCTCCAAGAAATACCGGGGGAGAGTCATTGAGAGCATATACGCGTGCCCCGCCTGTAGCTTCAAAGCCAGGAGGATTGACCTACTGGACTAGCTCTCAAACATAACAAATAATGTAAAGCAGGTAACCCTCTATAAAGCGTCTAACTACGACCCGCAACGCCCAGCTAGAGTATCCTCACGTACTCCCTCGCCGCCGTGGTGAACGCCAACAGTCCCTTAGGTCTGTA
>JAVVGH010000177.1:0-2919 GCA_032249215.1 Pyrobaculum sp. | reverse complement strand
GCGTGGCCCTGGGCTTGAGGGAGAGGCCCAGCAGTCTAAACACGTAGGTGGTTTTCCCCACGCCCCCCACCCCCAGGACCGCCACCGAGTACCGCCTCACGGCGCCGCCTGGAGCAGTTTTTCAACTCTCGCCTCCAGCTCCGCGAGATCCCGCCTCGCGTTTTTCATCCTTATGCAGAGCTCCCAGCGGGACACGCCGGCTATGCACCTCAAGGTCTCAACGTCTATCTTTGCAACTGGCACGTATCAGTAAGAGACCTGTAATATATATAAACAGCCCGTAGAGAAAAACCGCAACGACAATCGCCACGTCGCCCACGGCGAAGCCGGCCGCAATCCTCTTCCTTAGGATGGGCAGAAGCGCCGACGCGATCACAAAAAGCGCTGTCAAGACGGCGTAGGAGGAAAACAGAAGGAGGAGGACCCTCTTCATATGGGCATATCCAGCAGTCCTAGGAAAAACGCGAGGGCCGCCGTGAGGGCCGAAGACGCCGCCACCGCTACAGTCAACGTCTTGAATACGTCGTATTCCCCCATGGGCCTGTCCGAAACCGCGACTCTCACAAGCGAGATGATGGGCGAGGAGCAGTCTTGATGCACGACGCCGTCTCTGAGATATGTCGGCCTCGCGATCTTCTCCCTAGCCTTTATGCCGCCGGAGGAGAAGATTATCAACGCGCCGTTGACCACAAAGGGGAGTCCGGCCAGGATGAGATACGGCACTAGGTCATACAACACGGCCAGCGTCGAGAGGCTTGCCCCTAGGAAGTAGCTCCCCACATTTCCGTTGAAGGCCTTCGCCGGGTACCTGTTGTAGAGGTAGAGGGCAAGCGAGGCAGCTATGTGTATCATCAGCAGGTAGACGGCGTCTACCTGCCCCCTCACGGCCGCCACGGCGGCGAGCGAGGCGGCCACCGCCACGTTAGCCGCCGGAAGGAAGCCGTTGACTGGGTCCAGCATGTTGAAGGCGTTTGTCATAACCGGTATGGCCAACACGGCGAGCCACCCGGTGGCCCCGTAGAAGAGGCCCACCGCAGGTATCGTGAGCCTGACGTCCACAGCCCTGGCAAGCACAAACGCAAGAAGCACGGGGAAGAGGACCCTGGCGTATTCGTGTACCCCCCGCAGGTCGTCCACGAGACCCAGCAGCCCAACGGCGAGCGCCACGACCAGAAGCGGCACAGCCGCCCACACAGACGCCGAGATGATGCAGTAGCCCACAGCCGCGGCCACCAAGGCGATCAAGCCGCCCGCCCGCGGGACGCCGTCTATCCCCTTGTAGATGTCGCGCGAGGTGATGCCCCTCCTCTTCTGATACGGCACCCACCACATCCCAAAGAGAACGCCGGCGCCAAAAGCCGCCACTGCGGAGACCGCCTCCAGAAACATATCAAAGGCTCTTGAGGAGGATGGGCAGGACAAGCGTGGCGTCTGCAAAGACGTAGACGGTTCTTGCGGAGGGCTTCACCTTGCCCCAGCTAACCGCCTCCCTAGGCCTTGCCCCACTGAGGGAGCCGTCGTACTCCGCCGCCGTCGAGACGTAGACCGCGTAGTCTAGACCGCCCCTGAACTGGGCCCACCAGATGACGTGGTGTTTGCTTATGCCGCCCCCCACGATGAGGGCCGCCAGTTTCTTGCCGCTGTGTACAAGTTCCCTCAGCGCCTCCTCGTCCCTCAACACGTCTACCACAAGCCGGGACCCGCCCCTCCTGGCCCTGGCGAGGTCGTTGCATGTCAACAAGGCGGTGCCTACGGCGCCGTCTACTATGCCGGGAACGAAGATCTTCACGCCGGCTCTAGCCGCCGCGCCCAATACGGAGTCCTCGGGCAACTCCCTGCCCATTTCCTCCGCCAGCTCGTAGGTAGCGACGGACCTGCCCCACAGCCTCTCGCAGAACCTCAGCACGAACCTCTCCACCAAGGGTCCGTATTCCTCCTTCCTAATCACCACGTTGCCCAGCCTGTGGAGGCCCCGGGCCCCCAGCTCCACATCGTCGAGGTCAAAGGAGCCGGCCATGTACCTCGCCCCCATAGCCTTGGCAATGTCGTGATCCAGCGCGCCGGCTGTCGTCACCACCACGTTGAATAGTCTCCTCCTAAGCGCGTCTGCGATAACCTCCCTAACCCCAGTGGCTACCAGGTTGCCGGTGAAGGAGAAGAAGCGGAGATCCGCCTGCTCAACGGCTTCCTTGAGGACGTCGTAGGCCTCGGCGGCATGAAGCGCTTGGAAGCCGCCGATCCTCCGGTAAAGCTCTATAACTTCCTTCATTTAATGATCTTCACCTCCTCCACCACGCCGAGTTTCCTCAGCTCCTCCAAAGCCTCCCGCACCTGCCTAATGGTGACGCCCAGCTTAGTGGCTATCTCCTCGAGGGAGGCGGCCCCGTCTATATGCTGAGCCACCTGCCCAAGCCACCTGTCCTCGACTGCCCTCACCTTGCCGGGGATGGGGACCTCCTTGCCGGGGATCTTGTAGAGGTAGAGCTTGTGGCTCCGCCACTCCTCGTAGACCTCCTCCACCACCACGGGGCGCCAGCCGGGGACCTCGAAGTCGTGCGTAACCACCCGCGTGGCGGGCCTAAGCTCCTTCTCGAGCTTCGGCTTAAGCCTCTCGTTAACCGTCGTGAGCAGATACATGGTGACCACGTCGGCGTCTGTAAGAGGCACTTCGTAGAAGCTGGCGTTTATAATCGCCGCCTTGTCTGAAAGCCCCAGGTCTTTTATGCGGGCCGTGGACTGCTCGTAGAGGTCCTTCCGGATCTCAACGCCGAAAGCCCGGGCCCCGAACTCCTTGGCCGCGGCTATTACAATCCTCCCATCCCCCGACCCCAAGTCGTACAGCACCTCCCCGGGTCTAACCCGGGCCAGCTGAAGCATCCTGCGGACAACCACCTCGGGCGTAGCCACGAAGGGTACGTC
>JAVVGH010000176.1:0-2920 GCA_032249215.1 Pyrobaculum sp. | reverse complement strand
AGGCTGGTGGGCCCGCCGGGATTTGAACCCGGGACCTCCCGGTTTCTGATTACAGACTAAATATCAGCCGGGCGCTCTAACCGGGCTAAGCCACGGGCCCCGAAACTGGTGCTTCCCACGGTTTAAAAATTTTCTGCCCGAGGCATGAAGATAGGTGGTGCGGGGATGGGATCTGTCCGGCGGCTCACGGCCGCGTCGCCGGAGGCGGCCATATACGGGTTTCAAATGCCGTCGGCGCCAACCGCGACGAGGAGTAAACGCGGGGGGAGCGCCTCAAGCAACCAGCAGAAGCAATCCCCGCCGAAGAAGATGCGCCAGCCGGAGGCCCATGCGTCGGGACAGCCGTGAAGGGTCACAGCGGGCTGACACCTCTGAGCCAGCTGAGCGGAAGCAAGCTGCCGCGGGCAGGTGTACGAAGAAAACGCGTCAGCCGCCGGCGCTACGCAGTCTACGCGTCAAGACACACCCCTATAAACATGTCGTCCTCAAAACCGGCTCTGCGGCGGAGGCCGAGCAGAAGCCCGCGCCGCGGGCTGTGTCGAGTTGCGAAATGGCCGTCTCAAGCCGCGCATCCGCCGCGGGTCATATTTTTTCGATAGGCGGCTTAAACCGCTGTCTCAAGCTGGCGGCTTCTGTTGCCTTTTGGGAGCGCTCGTGTGTCAGAGCCGGTTATGAGCCAAGTACCCTTCTTGCATATAGGCTTTTAACCACCTCAAGGGCAGGTTGAAGTTTATTTGCCCAGAGATGTTTGTATGCATGAGTCTTCTGAGGTATGTCGCTCTTCGGGTGGCTTTGGCGGTGCCTACGTTGTTGATTCTGCTTACTGTTGTGTTTTTCGTCTTGCGAGTTATACCGGGCAACCCCATCGTGGCTATGGTGGGAATGAAGGCGCCGCCAGAGTACGTGGAGCAGTTGATCAAGGAGGCGGGGCTTGACAAGCCTCTTCACGAGCAGTACCTTGACTACTTGGCGCAGGTGTTCACTGGCGACCTCGGCAAGAGCTTAATCTTCGGGAAGAGAGACGTGGCGGCGGAGATAATGGACAGGTTGCCCGCCACTGTGGAGCTCGCCGTGGCGGCCTTCCTCGTGAGCATAGCGCTGGGACACGTCTTCGGGTTCCTCGCCGCCAGATACGGCGGTAAGGTAGACCTGACGGCCCGGATCTACGCCATGGTTACTTATGTACTGTTTATCCCATTTATAGGGCTCGCCCTGCAACTGGTGTTCTCCGTGTGGCTCGGCGTCTTCCCCGTGGCGGGCAGGATAACGCCGGGGTTGGAGCCGCCGAGGATCACCGGCTTGTACCTGCTGGATTCGCTACTCTCCGGTCGCCTCGACTCCTTCGCAGACGCCTTGTGGCACCTGGCGTTGCCCTCCTTCACCCTGGGGCTTGTGTTGTCCGGAGTCTTTGTACGCCTCATTAGGAACAACATGGTTAAGACGCTCGGCGAGGACTTCATCTCGGCCTACAGAGCCATGGGGTTTCCTGAAAGAAACATCCTGTGGAAGGCGTACCGCGTGGCCATCGTGCCCACCGTCACCATGATGGGGCTACAGCTTGCGCTGTTGCTCCAGGGGGCTGTGCTGACCGAGACCACTTTCTCCTGGCCGGGGCTGGGCACGCTGTTGCTTGAGAGGATCCAGTATCTGGACTACACCACCGTGCAGGGGACGGTGGTGGTGTTTGTGCTGATCGTCGTGTTTATGAACGTGGCCGTGGACATAATAAACGCGTTGCTGGATCCCAGAGTTAGGAGGGGGCTATGATGCTGAAGGTGGGGACGACGCTGGTTCTGTTCGTCGTGTTGCTGTCCGCGTTGGCGCCCCTCATAGCGCCTTACGACCCAACGAAGAGGGCCGGCGACCCCCTCAGCCCGCCGAGCGCGGCGCATCTCTTCGGCACCGACAACCTCGGCCGCGACGTGTTCAGCAGAGTTCTCTACGGAGGCCAGGTAATTATCGGGATCTCTCTCCTGGCCACCCTCTTCTCGGCGGCGGCGGGGTTCACCATTGGCATGTTCTCGGGCTACATAGGGGGCAGGTTCGACAAGGGGCTCAACATGGTTATGGACAGCATGTACGCCTTCCCCAGCCTCATCCTCGCGATAGCGATTGCGAGCATTTTGGGGCCCAGCCCGCTGAACGCCGCGTTGGCCATCGGGGTTGTCTACATCCCCACCTACTTCAGGATGGCGCGCAACGAGACCATGGTGGTTAAGTCCAGCCTCTTCGTCGAGGCAGCCGTCGCCCTGGGGGCGCCCCGGTGGAGGATAGTGTTTAGACACATCCTGCCCAACCTGGTTCCTTCGCTGGTGGTCGTCGCCACCATAAACATAGCAGACGCCGCCCTAACCGAGTCCGCCCTAGCCTTCTTCGGCTATACGGTCACCCCTCCTACGCCCGACTGGGGGCTTGACCTCTCAAGCGCCAGGTCCTACATAGTAAACGGGAGCTGGTGGCTCCTGGTGCCGGGGGCCTTCATAGTGATCACAGCCCTGGGGTTCTCCCTCCTGGGAGAGGGGTTGGGGGAGAAGATGGGGAAAAAAGAGACGTTTTAAGAGACCTTAATAGCCCAGTACCTCAGAATCATCGTAGGATCCACCACGACTTCTATATTGGGCTTAGTCACGATAAACAACTTGCCTTGAATCAAGGGAATTATGGGCACGTCCTCCGCCAAGATCTGCTGCGCCTGCCTATAGAGCTGCTCTCTTGCCGATTGGCTTAACTCGAGGGCTGCTTTCGCAAGGACTTCGTCCATCTTGGGGTTGCTGTAGCCGTTGCCGAGCCACTTGTTTGAGCCCGTCTTTAAAAACGGCGTCGTGTAGTCGTCGGGGTCTAAATAGTCGGGGTACCAGCCCAAGAGCGAAACCATCATGGCGCCGCTTCTAAGCTGCTGCACGTAGGTGGCCCACTCGGC
>JAVVGH010000175.1:0-2941 GCA_032249215.1 Pyrobaculum sp. | reverse complement strand
CCCGACATCTACGGCGACGACATTATCTTCGTGACTGAGGACGACCTCTGGAAGTATTCCGGCGGGTTTGGGGTCAGGCTCACCTCAGACTTCGGCGTTGTGGTTAGGCCTAGGTTTTCGCCAGACGGCAGGTGGATAGCCTTCACCCGGCTTCAGCAGACCGACCAGGGCACCACGGCGGATGTGTACGTGATACCGGCGGGCGGCGGGGAGCCCAGGAGGATCACCTACTTCGGCACGCCGTTTACGAGGGCGGTTGGGTGGACCCCCGACGGAAGGGTCCTCGTATATAGCGACTTCAAGACCCCCTTCTCCCAGTGGCGCGAGCTCTACGCAGTCTCCCTCACAGGCGTCTACGAGAGGCTGAACCTAGGTCCCGCCACGGCGCTGGTGTACGGCGATGGGGGCGTGGTGATTCTGGGGCGGAACAACTACGACCTCCCCTACTGGAAGCGATACAGAGGAGGCACAAGGGGTGTCCTCTGGATAAGCCGCGACGGGGGCCGCACTTTCCAGAAGTTTCTGGACTTGCCCGGCAACATAACGTCGCCTATGCTAGCCGGCGGCAGAGTCTACTTCATCTCCGACCACGAGGGGGTGGGCAACCTCTACTCAGTGGACCTCAACGGAGGCGACCTGCGGCGCCACACAGATTTCAGGGATTTCTACGTGAGAAACGCCAGCACAGACGGGCGGAAGATCGTCTTCCAGGTGGGCGGCGACATCTATATATACGACCCCGCCACGGGCCGGGTCAGGCTGGTCGATATAGATCTGCCCCTGTCGCGGAAGGCCAAGATGACCAAGTTTGTGGATCCGGTGAAGCATCTGGAGCACTTCTCCCCGGCCTCGGGGACCAACCTCGTCGTGGTGTCTAGGGGGCAGGCCTTCTCCGTACCTGCGTGGGAAGGCGCGGTGGTTCAACTCGGCGTGCGCGGCGGCGTAAGGTACAAACACATCTCTACAGACGGGGAGAAGATCGCAGTGGCCACATACGACGGGGCCGTGGAGATATACATGCTAGACGGCGCCTTAGTGAAGCGGCTGGACCCCGGCGTTGGGCTCGTGGAGGCCCTCGCGCTTAAGTGGCCCAAGCTGGCCGTAGCCAACCACAGGGGGGAGCTGTGGGTGGTAGACGCCGAGTCTGGCTCCTCGGCCTTGGCGGATAGAAGCGAATACGGCCTAATCACGGACCTGGCCTGGCACCCGTCGGGCCGTTGGCTTGCCTACGCCAAGCCCGCAAGCGTCTACACCCAGAACATAAGGCTTTACGACGCCGCGGCTGGCAAGTCCTACGACGTCACCGCCCCGACGGCTTATGACTACTCCCCATCCTTCGACCCGGAGGGCCGCTACCTTTACTTCCTATCGCGCAGGGCGTTGAACCCAGCGCTTGACCCGGTCCAGTTCGTCTACTCCTTCGCCAAGTACTCCAAGCCCTACCTGGTGGTTCTGAGCCGCGGGGATACGTCGCCGTTTATCCTGTACAAGAAGACGGAGGCGAAGGCCGAGGAGGTCGATGTGGAGGATATTCAGTGGAGGGTGGAGCCCTTCCCCGTAGAGGAGGGCCTCTACGCCTCCATAGTCGGCTTGAAAGGCGGCAAGGCGGCTTGGCTTAAATACGACGTAGAGGGCGCCCTCCGGTACTATCTGTGGTCTGCCCAGGAGAGGAGAGGCGCTGTGGAGGTCTACGACCTGGAGACCAAGTCCAAGGAGCAGTTGTTAGCAGGCGTGTCGGCGATAAGGGCGTCGCCCGACGGCAGGTTCCTCCTGGTAAAGGAGGAGGGGAGGCTGAGGCTTATCGACATAGAGAAAAGGCCAGACCTCCAGTCGAGGGACCCCGGCAGGAAGAGCGGTGTGCTGGACATGACGCGTGTGAAGGTATACGTCGAGCCGGAGAAGGAGTGGCGGCAGATGTTCCGCGAGGCGTGGCTCCTCATGAAGGAGAACTACTGGCTTGGCGACCTCAACGGCGTTGACTGGGACGCCGTGTACAAGAGGTACGAGCCCCTCCTCAACAGAGTCGGCACGAGGTACGAGCTGAGCGACGTGATAAACGAGATGCAGGGGGAGCTCGGCACGAGCCACGCCTACGAGATAGTGCCGGACTTCGAGGTGGACAAGCCTTATCTAGTCGGCGGGCTCGGCGCCGAGTTTAGGTGGGACGGCAGGTGCTGGCGCGTGGCCAAGATATTCGCGGGGGACCCCGCATATGAAAACGAGAGGTCGCCGTTGCTGGCCCCGGGCGTAGACGTGAAGGAGGGCGACTGCCTCCTCTCCATAGCCGGCGTCAAGCTGGGGCCGGAGACGCCGCCGGAGTACGCCCTGCTCAACAGGACAAGCGACGTGGTCCAAATAGAGGTGGAGCGCAACGGCGAAGTCAAGACGTATACTGTAAAGACCGTCCGCGACGAGAAATACCTCATCTACCGACACTGGGTTGAGGCCAATAGGCGCTACGTCCACGAGAGAACCGAAGGCGCAGTGGGCTACGTCCACATACCAGACATGGGCCCCGCCGGATACGCCGAGTTCTTCAAGTCGCTAAACGCAGAAGGCGATAAACAAGCCTTCGTAGTGGACATCCGCTACAACCGGGGCGGCCACACCTCCGGCATGCTCATCCTAAGGGCCGTCACCGGCGTCTTTGCGAAATTCGTGACTAGGCACTTCAAGCCGTATCCCTACCCCGAGTACGTCCTGCCGCGGCGCCTCGTGCTGGTCACAAACGAACACGCGGGGTCCGACGGCGACATCTTCACCTACGACTTCAAACGCCTCAAGCTCGGCCCAGTGGTGGGCAAGAGGACCTGGGGCGGCACCGTGGGCATAGACACCCGCTACAAGCTGGTCGACGGCACCATAATAACCCAGCCCAAATACGCCTTCTGGGCCGACGACCTGGGGCCGGGCATAGAGGGACGCGGCGTGGAGCCCGACG
>JAVVGH010000174.1:0-2972 GCA_032249215.1 Pyrobaculum sp. | reverse complement strand
TAGTGTTGTTTTTCGTCGCAGTGCGGGAGGCCCGCGAGGAGTTGCTTAACCGGATGCTCGCCGGCAAATAAGCTTATATACATCCGATCGGTCGCTGTTGTGGACGCAGTGGTGGTTGAGAACCTTGTGAAGCATTACGGCGACGTCGTGGCACTGGACGGGGTCTCCTTCTCGGTGGCCGGCGGCGAGATTTTCGGCTTGCTGGGCCCCAACGGGGCGGGGAAGACCACCACCATCAAGATCTTGACCGGCCTAACGCGGCCGACGTCCGGCAGGGCCTTGGTGGCGGGCTTCGACGTGGTGAAGGAGGCGCGGGAGGTGAAGCGGAGGATTGGGTGGATCTCCTCCGAGATAATAGTAGACGACGAGCTCACCGCCTTGGAGAACCTGGAGATCCAGGCCAGGCTCCACGGCGTGTCTAACTGGCGGGAGAGGGCTCTCCAGCTCCTGAGGTACTTCGGCCTCGCCGATGCGGCGAATAGGCCCGTGGGGAAGTTCTCCACGGGTATGCGGAAGCGCCTGGAGGTGGCCATGGCCCTCCTACACGGCCCGGAGATACTTTTCATGGACGAGCCCACTGTTGGTCTAGACGTGGGGGCTAGGCTTGGGTTTTGGGAGGTGGTGAGGCAGATAAACAGAGAGTTCGGCGTCACGGTCCTCCTCACCACACACTACATGGAGGAGGCGGAGGAGCTGTGCGGCAGGGTTGCAGTGATAAACAAGGGGAAGATCGCGGCTGTGGGGACGCCGGACGAGCTTAAGGCGAAGTACGGAGTAGACGTGATTGAGCTGGAGGTGGAGAAGCCGGTGGACGTCTCTAGGCTGGCCCCCTTCGGCGAGGCGGCGGCTCAAGACGGGAAGGTGCTCGTCAAGACGCGGAGGGCCGAGGAGGTGTTGGCCGACGTGGTGAAGGCCGTGGATGGGGTCAAAAGCGTCAGGGTTAAGAAGAGCAGTCTCGACACGGTGTTCATAAACCTAACCGGCGCGTCTATAGAAGGCGAACAGACAGACTTGAGGAAGATATATATGCGGGTCCGGTGGGCGAGGCGATGATCGCCCAGCTGTACGCCTTGTACAAGAGAGAGGTGTTGAAGCTGTTCCGTAGTAGATACATGTGGCTGATGATAATTGCGCAGCCAGTCATGTGGATAATCTTCTTCGGCAACAGCCTGGCCGGCCTGCCCAGCGCCTTCCTCGCCCAGTTCTTCGGCGTGGGGAGCTACCTCTCATACATGTTGCCCGGCATGGCCTCGATAACTGTGATGACCACGGGGATGTTCAGCTCCATGAGCCTGGTCTTCGACAGACGGATGGGGTACCTAAGGAGGGTCCTCGCCACGCCGACGCCCAAGGCCGCCGTGTTCCTCGCCAAGGCCCTCGGCGCCGCCACCAGAGGCCTCCTCACGGTGCCCGTGATACTGGCGGTAGGCGCCCTCCTGGGCGTGCGCTACTCGGTAAACCCCGCAAGCCTCCTTCTCTGGGTCGCCGCCTTAGTCGCCGCGGGCGTGGGCTTCGCCGCACTCTTCACGGCGCTTACGGTAAACACAAGCGACTTCCACGCCCCCGGCGTCGTCAGCAACTTCATAACGATGCCGCTGATGTTCACCTCCACCGCCCTCTTCCCCCGGCAGTTCTTCCCAGAGTGGCTCAGGGCCATAAGCGCCGTCAATCCGCTGACCTACTTGACGGAGCTCGGCAGAGACGCCGTGACCTACGGCACGCCGCCCGACGCAACGGCGTTTATCTACCTCGCCGCCTTCTCCGCCGCCGCGACGGCCGCCGCCCTAGTGCTCGTGGAGCGCCTCCTCACCGCCGACTGACTTAAATCCACAGATCGCCTCCGCACCATGCGGATAAAAATCTCAGAGATAAAGGAGGGGTCCATAACCCCCATACCCGGCACAGACTGCTTCGCCGTCAAGACGGGGAGCAAGATATACATCTACCGGGACCAGTGCCCCCACGCCTTCTGCCAATTCACCACGGCGGGCCAGCTGGAGGGCGACGTCTTGGTCTGCACATGCCACTGGGCCAAGTTCGACCTCAAAACCGGCACATCCCTAGTGCCGGAGCTCACCACGGAGCCCCTCACCCCGGCGAAATACAGAATAGAAGGCGACGAACTCATGGTAGAGGACTGCCCCTAGACCGCCTCTCTCCCATAAAACTCAGCCTACACAGGCCTTTCCGAGGGCGGCGGTGTTGAGCTGTCCATCCCGCCTCTATGCAGAGGTCAACCACGGCGGCAAGCCCATCTAGGGGTCTTCAACCGTAGTGGGCCAACGGGGCTTGCGGCAAGTTTCCGAATCTATTGCGTCGTTTCGCGTCGCAAATGTGGCGTCTGTATCATGTTTAAATGGTGAAAACGGAGAGGTGCCATGGTAACAACAAAAAGGTATACCCTACCACAGCTCCCATATGCCTACAACGCCTTGGAGCCCTACATCGCCGAGGAGATAATGAAGCTCCACCACCAGAAGCACCACCAGGGCTACGTCAACGGCGCCAACGCCGCGCTTGAGAAGCTGGAGAAGTTCAGAAAAGGCGAGCTCCAGCAGATAGACATAAGGGCCGTGCTGAGGGACCTCTCCTTCCACCTCAACGGCCACGTGTTGCACTCCATCTTCTGGCCCAACATGGCGCCCCCCGGCAAGGGCGGCGGCAAGCCCGGCGGAAAGACGGCAGACCTAATCAACAAGTTCTTCGGGAGCTTCGACAAGTTTAAAGAGGAGTTCTCCCAAGCCGCCAAAAACGTGGAAGGCGTCGGCTGGGCCATCCTCATATACGAGCCGTTGGAGGAGCAGTTGCTCATCCTCCAGATAGAGAAACACAACCTCATGCACGCCGCAGACGCCCAAGTCCTCCTGGCGCTAGACGTGTGGGAACACGCCTACTACCTCCAGTACAAAAACGACCGCGGAAGTTACGTAGACAACTGGTGGAACGTGGTGAACTGGGACGACGTAGAGAAG
>JAVVGH010000173.1:0-2991 GCA_032249215.1 Pyrobaculum sp. | reverse complement strand
TGGCTGGGCTGGCGGATGCTGGCGGGAAGGCGGCCGAGAGGTTTAGGGCGCTGGGCGAGAGATACGAGAGGTGGAGGGTGGACGAGAACGCTATCGACGGAGTGCTGAAGGCTCCTATGAGGGGCGAGAGGCCGTATGCGGCGTTTCTTAAGCTGGCTGGGTCTAGGAGAGATTTGCCAAAGCCCCTCGCGGAGTTGAGAAAGGCGCTTGTCAAGGTGGAGGATGAAGTGGAGAGGGACGCCGCGGTGGTCGCGGCGCTTGTGCTCTACAAGACGCTTGTGAAGAGCGCCGGGGCCTATAGGGAGTGGGCTGAGCTGTACCACTGGGCGGGGGGTTTGGTTAAGGAGCGCGAATTCGCCGTGAAGGCCGAGGAGGTGAAGAGGCTCCGTGAGGCGCAGAGTAGGCTTGAGGAGGCGGCGGAGGAGGTGAGGAGAGAGCTGAACAGCGTGTTGACGCTCTATTCGCAGAGCGGCTTCTATAAAGAAGCCGACCTTAAAAAACTCAAGTCCCTTCTGGAGGTGAACCTGGGCGAGGCGGAGGAGCTGGCGAAGGCGAGGAGCAATGAGCTGAGCAAGTATTCAGACGCTAACATGGGGACTAAGGCCTACGCGGCCCTTCTCTCCGTGGCGAGGGGTGGGCTATACGGCCACGCGGCGATGTTGCTTATGGTGGAGGGCGCTCTGGCGGATTTGGTGCAGTCGGCGCCCGCAACCGCCTACTCGAAGGCCAGGGAGATCGCTAGAGGGCGCGGCGAGGCGGTGGATCCGTCTCACTCCGGTCGGCGCGGGAGATCTGTGGGTCAGCCCAGCTGGGAGGACAGGTCCGCCTCTGTGCTTCTGCGGTTTTTGATCGGATACGGCGAGGTAGATCCGCGGCTCTTGAGCGGAGCCAGCGAAGTGAATCTCAAGTTCAGACGTGTCGAGAGAAGCGGCAAGAAAGACGACGAGAAAAGACGCGTCGTGAAGGGCGTCGAGAGGGGATTCCAGGTGTTTAGGACCTATGGCGGCGTTGAGGCCCCCGTCGGCGAGCTGTGGATAGGGAAGACGGCGGCTTACTTCACCCTCAGCGAGGAGGAGCTGAGGCGTTTCATGGAGGAGGCGAAGAGAACGGTGCCAGACCTCTCGGGGATTAAGAGGATACGGCAGGTGTTGCCTTGGTTGAACACAGACGTGTCGTTCGCCGGGAGGCAGATAGAGGGCGGCACCGCCCGTCTTTGGCAGTTGAGGTGGTACGTCGCCCTCTTCGGCGAGGGGAGGGCAAGCGGAGGCAGGGCCAACGTCACTGAGGAGGGCATCAAGCCCTACGTCAAAATGCGCTGGTCTAGGGAGGTGTTGGACCGCATCATAGCCGAGGAGGGCAATGAGCTGGAGCCCCTCCTCGGCCGCGCCGTCAAGAGCTGGCGGGAGCTGGTCGACGCCATAGAGTGGCGTCGGATCTTGGAGAGGGTCGAGGAGATGGTCGGCGCGTTGAAGTCTTGGATCGGCCCCAAGGAGATGAGCGATGCTGAGAGGGAAGGGCACGCGAGGAAGATGCTGGGCGAGCTGGCGCTCCTAACACACTTCGCCGAGGCGAGAAGGGTCATGGACGACGGCAGGTGGCGCGCGGAGAGGGCTGTGAGGCTGGCGAAGGCGGTGGAGGCGCTAAGCGGTGGGAGGATAGCTGGCGAGTACGCAGAAAGGCTGGCCCAGGCGATTATCCTCTACGCGGAGGGGTATAAGAAAAAGGCAGAGGGGCTCATCGAAAGCCTAGCTAAAGAAGCCGGCGTCTCTAGGGAGGAGGTCTGGGGTGTCGTCGAGTTCGTCCTCGGCGATATGCACTGCCTCGCTAGAGACTGCGCTAGGGATGAGGTGGTGAGGAAGTTCGTCGCACCAGCCCTTGAGCTGGTCATGCTGGATAAGGCGCTTAGAGGCGAGTTCAGCAGAGAGGAGCCATTGCTCAACTTCGGCGAGATGTATGCAACCGCGTTGGCGGGAGACGGTGACGTGGGGCGGAGGAGTGTCGTGTTGGCCGTCGGTGGGGAGCTTGGCGGAGGCGCCGCGCTTCTGCGCCTAGCCGCTTTGTATCTGCTCAATCAGCTCCTGCCCGACGAGCGGAAGTTCGACGTACGGATATATGTGGAGAGAGACAGTTATTACTACATAGCCGCCTACGGCGAAAATGCGGCGGGGCTTAAGCGCCTTCTTGCCGTCTCTGCGCCGTCGGCCGGCGGATGGTATTTAAGCCCTAAGTTCAAGAAATTTGTGGAGGAGGCCCGGGTGGAGGTGCGGCCCGGCGACATAGAGCGGACTCCCCGCGGTCTCGTTGCCGCCGATTTGACCATATCGGAGACTGGAGTCGCCGTCAAGTACAACGTGTATCTGCGTAAAGACCACATCCTGCTCCAATTCGAATCGTTGAATCGGAGCCGCGTCGAGCTTGCGGCGCGCCTTCTGAAGCTGGCTGGCGTCGACGCAGAGGTGAAAAAAGTAGGTAACAGAGACATCTGGCGCGTCGAAGCCACTACCAACGCGCTTGCGGCTGGGCGCGAAGAACTTAGAAAAGCCCTCGCCAAGATCGTCGAGACAGCACGTGACAACGGCTGGGTAGACGCCGGCAAGGCGGAACGCTGGCTTAAGAAGCTGGAGGAGGGCCGCGTGCTGAAGGAGGGCTGGCCCAAGTACCACGTGAGACTTACGCGTAGCGGTGCGCTTGATATCAGGTTCAGCTCCCCCAACCCCGTCAGCATAGAGCGGGAGGCACAGCGGCTTGAGAACATGGGCCTCGTGGAGGGCGACCACTTCACCGTGAAAACGCCGAAGGGCGGCAAAAAGGGCTACGTCTCGATTCTTAGGGAGGGTTTGGCGTACGCCGCGTGGCTGTCTGTCCACGGCTCCGGCGAGCGGCAGAGGCTGGCGGCTGAGTTTGTTTACTACATACTCCAGAGGGCTAGGGAGGCTGGCGAGGAGGTCTACGAAAAAGCCAAAGAGATCGTAGAGGAGGGGAGGGCTAGGG
>JAVVGH010000172.1:0-3006 GCA_032249215.1 Pyrobaculum sp. | reverse complement strand
GCAACGACAGATACAAAGCCTTGACAAACGGCTTCTTCAGATTCACGGCCCCAGCCCTGTGGATCTCCAGCCACCACTTCGCCGCGTACCACACGCTCCAGTCAAGCGCCTTCTTCAGCTCAAATATCCCACCCGACGCCTCGACGTAGTCCCGGAAATACCTCCAGACAGAGGGAAACTCTAGGTACATATCAAGGCACCCACCTCCTTAAGCTTCAGCAACAGGGGATATATCTCACGAGGCGCCAAGCCCGATTCCAACGCCTGTAGAACCCTCTCTTGGTTTGTAGAGGAGAGCTGGCCAAACCGCTCCCAGTCCCTAATCTCGCAGTCGCCAAGGCGAACCACTAGATCAATGGTAAAGCCGCTAGGGTCAATAGAGAGGTTGCAATGTGGACACCTCACCTCCTTCACCCCAGGCACCTCCTCAACGGTGAGGGGACTACCACACTTGGGGCAGACGCCTTTAAAGACTTTAACAAGCTTCACAAGAGCAACTTAATAATTTATAAAATATTTTTCGTTGTACATACCGAACTATACAATTGGCACAAGGCCAAAAAGCCCCTTGAACTACCGTCGCCGCAATTGATTTCACGCCGGCGTGGCCATTGTGCCAACTCTGGGTTTCTCCGTTTCGGCGACCTAGAGAACTAAATACCACGAGACCCAGAACACATACACATAATGAATGCCATGACGGGGTTCGAAATAAGGCGAAAATAATGTTTAGGGTTCAAAAAATACTTAGACGCTATCGAGTTCCTCCGGCGGGTGGCCGAGGCAACTGAGCGGCTGAACCACCATCCAGCTACTCTACGTAAACCTAGCCCTAAGGCTTACCGCCCACGACCCCGGCAACAAGGTCACGGAGAAGCAATTGCGGCTGGCCGGGGAGATCCAGAAGGCTGTGGAGGAGTCCAAAGACAAGCTGGCGCAGTAGCCCCAGCTCCGCAACCCCCCGCCTTTGTCCAGCGCCGCGGCCAAATCACTTTATCCCACTAATGGCGTGCGTCTCTGAAGCTGAGCACCTCGCCTCAACCAAACCTCGGGAGACTCCTCAAGCGGCCCAGATGCGCTTCTTAGGCCGCCTTAGGTCGCGGCGCCGGTCACCTGCTCTAGCTCCTCTCACCTCTCGAAAAGCCCCTCCGGCCTCTCGGCCGGTCTGTCTATAAACAACGTATGTAGCTACTACATACCTACAAAGTTGATCGAAGCGCCCTCTCCTACGCGGAACGCCGCCCGGCCCCTCTCCGGTCTCTGGAGACGCTACTGAGCGCGGTGGATATGTTGCGTCGCCGTTGGCGGAAAAACGCGGGTTATTGCCTGAGGACAACGACGCCTTCGGGGTTCTTCAGCCTCACGGCGAAGGTCTCGCGGAGCAGGAAGTTGTGCCCAGCCTCATCGGGGCCTAAATACGTCGCCTCCACGTCAACGCCCACCGCCAAGTCCACCACAGCGGGGCTTGTGGACATGACCAGAGCCGCGTCCTCGGGCAGTTGCGGCACGACGACCACGTCCTTCACAAGAGACCTCACCCGCGTCAGCTCCATCACGCCAGTCCTCTCCTCAACCGCAACAAGCTTCGCATATCTGCCAGGGCCCACAAACAGCACATACGGCTCCGGCGCATAGGCGCGGTAGAGCTCCGCCACGGCCTTGGCAACCTCAGCCACGGCAGACCCCGGCACGTCCCAGCTAGACGCCTTCAACATCTTCCCGCCGTTGAGCAGAACCTCCGCGACGGCTGAGTCCTCCATAGCCGCCAGCTTGGCCGCGGCGGCCGCAACCTCCGCAAAATAAGGCTTGCCGCCGCTTCTCAAAACCTCCTCAACCTGCCTATACGGAATAGAAAACTTAACGCTCAGCTCCCTAATAGGCACGACGGCCCCGCCGACGGCCACCGCCGCCGTGCCCGGCCCGGCTTGATACACTGCGAGGTGCTTCCTAAACCTCCTCGCCGACGACGCGGCCTCCCTTGCCGTAGCCGTCACCTCCTCAATCCAGCCGCCCCCCGCGGCGGGAGGGTCGACGGCCTCCAAGCCGGTCTTCTTCCTGACCTCCTCAGCTCCCGCCTTCAGCTCGGCCGCCAGGCCGGGATCGTACGTCTTCAGCACGGCGAGAAACTCGCCGAAGTGCGCCTTCTCCTCTCTAGCCACGTCCTCAAACACCTTCCTCACCCGCTCGTCATCGACATATTTGGCGAGTTGGAGGTAGAGACTTATCGCGTCGAGCTCCGCAATGATGGCAAGACGCAAAGCGTCGGCGACTTCAAGAGAGTCGAACTTCTTCTCCCTCAATACGTCAAGCGGATGTTTCGCAAATCCCATGGTAATTCTCAACACCGTATTTAAATATATAACCGACTTGCCGCCGCTCTGCGGCTCGCCGCCGCGGTGAAGGCAATCGCCTAAGTCGCGGCAACCCCCCATGTGAAGGCGGAGGCCCTGAGCTTTACGAGTACTGCGGCGGGGTGTTTCCCGAGTGGAAAAAGGAGTCGATAGAGTGCGCTAAAGTTTACGTGGTGTATGTGGAGTCGGTTGAAGACCTAGCAACTTAGGACAGACAAGGTAGAGCTGTACACAGTTTTCGTGTTGCCGCTCAGCAACAAGAGGAGCGGCTACCGCAAGCTTTTCAACTTCTACCACTGCTGGTCGTATGACGAGAGGCACGCCCCCGAGCGCTTCCTGAACGCTCTGAAAAATCACGCCACCACGGAGAGAGCGTTCTTGCAATTTTGGAGTGGCTACTAGAGATGTACCTGCAATAAGAAAAAGGAGCTGATTAACGTTTTATAAAGCCTGTGCAAATGAGAGAACGGCGTGATAGCGGGGTTGCGTTGGGCGCCCTCTTTTTGTGAACCCTACGCTTACAGGTATAAATCCACAGGGATAACTATCCCTGTTGGGTAATCCCTGCCGGCGGCAGGTGAAAGAGCCGTCGGTTCTTTGTGGTTGGTTCTCTGCATGGCGTCATGCCCAGAACGGTAGTGCTGGCGTTCTTGGC
>JAVVGH010000171.1:0-3046 GCA_032249215.1 Pyrobaculum sp. | reverse complement strand
CCAGGAAGAACGAAAGCTTGAGCAGGCCGAAGTCCCCCGGGAACTTCGGCACGTCGACCCACTGCGCGCCGAGGAAAAGGAAGTCCACAGCCGGCTGAAAAACTGCGGCCTGCGCCGAGAGCAAGACGGCGGAGAAAAGGAGAAGGATTGGGGGCCTAGGCACGGCCTGCCGCTCTGTTTAGAAGCCACGCCAGGAGGATGGGGCCTGCGAAGTTCAGAGCAGTGCTGGCATAGCCGTAAACCGCAGGAGGCATTGGGATGTCCGGCGGCGGCGGGGGTGAGATGAGGGAGGGAAGGCTGAGGAGAACTGTCAACACGACGCCGAAGAGCGCGCCCTTGGCGTACCACGGCAACTTAAGCCTCTCCCACACAGCCGCCATGACGAGCCCCATTATGAGGTAGATAATGACGTTGCCGACGATGCCGCCCGCAAACGCAGAAGGCGGCGCGATCTGTCTGGTGAGCTCAGCCGCTTGCCTAGCCTGCGCCTGCGGGGTCCCCGTCTTCAGCATCTCCTGGTAGGCATATTCCACAAGGGCGTCGAGCACAGACATAACAGACATATACGCCAATACGCCGGCCAACACGCCCACCACGAGACCCGCCACGAGGCCCCACTTGACGCCTGTTGTCAACTTCATACCTACACCCACGTGCCATTATTTAATTCTTTTCTCAACCTCACCCTTAGTCCACCGGTTTAGTGGAGGGACGTATAAGGTTAGAGGACGCCCGCGGTCAGCTGGGCGATGCCGTTGTAGATGACGGCGGCGTGCCAGAGGAGTAGGGCGAGCGCCGCGTAGTCGAGCCATGGGTGCCGCCTCCTTTTCAGCATTAGGTAGAGGACTCCGGCGTTTTTCGCCGCGGCGACTAGCCAAATCGCCGAGGGGGTTTGATTGACGAAACTCAACACCACCTCGTACGCGCCGAGGTGGCCCACGGCTATGTAGGTCAACAAGGCGTCGAAGTAGATGAGCAACGCCAAGGCTAGATACGCCAGAGGCGCCGCGGCCCGCGGCACGTCCAGCCGCTTAAAGGTCAATAAAAAGGTTGCGGCTAAGTTTTTATAGTTCTGTCGAGGTTCGTCTGTGTCTTGCGAGGTGGAGGCGCTTGGGCGCTACCACGTCTGGGAGGGGCCCCGCATCAAGATTAGGGCCTCTGCTAACCGCGCCTTGATAGAGCGGCACTACGGCGTGGCGGGGCACGCCGCAGTGGAGCTGTGCAAGTGGACTAAAGACGCCATAGAGGGCGGGAAGTCTTGCTACAAGGTGAAGTTCTACAACGCCCCCGCCGGCGGCTCCCACAGATGCGTCGAGATGAGCCCCGTGGGGCTTGTCTGTAGCAACCGTTGCGTCTACTGCTGGCGCCCCACGGAGGAGTTCGACGCCTTTATGCTAGATGAGCGGTTCTACATGGAGCCGGAGGAGGTGGTTAAGGCTGTTCTGGAGGAGAGGAGGAGGTTGCTGTCCGGCTACTGGGGCCACCCCGTGGGCCGGAGGAGGGTAGAGGAGGCTTTGGAGCCGACGCACTGGGCCATCTCGCTCTCCGGCGAGCCCACCATGTATCCCAAACTGCCTCAGCTCATAAAGCTCATCAAGTCGCTCCCCTCCACCAAGTCCGTCTTCCTGGTGACCAACGGCCAGCACCCCGAGATGCTGAGGCGCCTAGTGGAGGAAGACGCCTTGCCCACCCAGCTCTACCTCTCCACCAACGCCCCCAACAAAGAGCTGTACTACAAGATAAACGTGCCGGTGTACCACAGAGAAGACGCATGGGAGAGGTGGCTAGAGTCGCTTGACATCTTGGCCGCTGCGCCGACTCGCACCGTCCTCAGGATTACGCTGATCAGAAGCCTCAACTACGACGACAGGTACATACCGGAGTTTGCACAAATCGTGAAGCGGGGCAACCCCCACTTCGTGGAGGTCAAAAGCTACATGCACCTCGGCCACTCCACCTTCCGCCTAAAGAAAGAAGACATGCTCAGCCACGAGGAGGTGAAGCAGTGGGCCGCGAAGCTACTGGCGGAGCTGGAGAAGATAGGGGCCCGCTTCAGATATATGGACGACGACGAGCCCAGCCGCATAGCAGTTCTGCAGAACATGGACCGGTACGTAGACCGCTGGATTGTGCCCCCCGGCAACTAGGGGTCTCCAGGCAGGGTCTCCAATATCTTCCGCGCAAGCTCAGCCACCCTCCTGTAGAGTCTCTTCTCGATGATCTCCCTAACCACCTCCTCCTTTACCATCATATATTTGTGGACTAGGATATTCCTAAACCTGACCACGTCGGCGTAGATCCGGTAGTCCTCCTCGGCAAACACGCCCTTTTCTTTCAGCTTACGCCCGGCGTCTATGTAGCCGCTAGGCGAAGTTCCCAGCAACGCGGCGGCGCGTAGCGCCATGTCTATCAACGCCTGGCTCTGCGACTGGAGGAGATAGAGGGCTCCGAAATACCTCTTGGGATCTCTCAGATCCTCCGGGCTGTAGGTCTCCAGCTCCGCCGTGTACGAGGCGAGGATCTGCGCCAGCTCCTTCAGAATTCCCATATCCTCCTGGCGAGGGCCTCCCAAACGCCTACCTTCCACCGGCTGATCATGAAGTCGGTGCATATGCCCACGAACCTCGTCATGAGGTCCAGGTACTCGCCCACGTCGGCGCGGTAGACCGGTCTCCCCTTGAAGACCTCCAGCGCCAAGGGGCAGGGCATATCGTCGCTGATTACCACCACGTCTACCTCCTCCTCCCTGGCCCCCAGCGCCTCGGCCAAGTCGGCGACTAAATCGCCGTATTTCTCCCCCGGGTCAGGCCACACAGCTACGTCCCAATCCCCTTTGACCATGGGGGACAGCCCCGCCCGCGACCCGAACAAAATAGCTACGCGGACGCCGTATCGTCCCCAGGGAAACGCGGAGAGAACGACGTCTACCCCCCGCCGCTGATCAACCGATGGAGACTCCACAGACATGGTGGAACAGTTTTTAAAGTAGTTGCTCTGCGCATCTATGTCTTTCGACGAGGTGTCGGCGGGGGCTGTGGTGTTTTAC
>JAVVGH010000170.1:0-3050 GCA_032249215.1 Pyrobaculum sp. | reverse complement strand
GAGAGGTGTACCGCCCCAAGGGGCTATTGGCATACACCACCGCGGCGAGAGAATACGTGAGGATACTCTAATTTGGTGTCTTAAACTGCGTATACTCAGCAACCACTTGCCGAGACGGCTTTTTATAAGCCAAAAACACACCAATTGGTGGCGAACCTCTACACGGCGAAGGGAGTAGCCATCTGCAGGTCGTGCGGCTTCGCGGCGCCGGGGCTGGACATGTGCAGAGCTACGGATACCTGCGTGGTCTGCGCCCGCGGGACGCTGGGCGACAGATGCAACGCGTGTCCAGACAAGGCGCGTTGCGACGTCGCAACTGAGGGGCTGAGGTTCCTGAAGTCGCTCGAGCCTGGGCTAGACGTTTACGTAGATCTGGGTAAATACGTGTCTATGCAGCTGGAGCGCTACGACAGGGTGGAGCTCGGCATAGCCTTCTTGAAAAACCTCATGGGCCTGGTGAAGCTTCTTCAGAGGGAGAGGAAGGAGCGGGCGTTTCCGGTCTGGGTGGCCTCGGTGTTGAGGGAAGACGTGGTGCCTAAGCTTGTGAGGGTGCCGTATGTGGTGAGGGTGGACATACACCGCCCCCTCAGGGAGTTCTGCTCGGCGTATAGATGCGAGGGGCTTGAGGCGCCGCTTAACAATCTGTTGAGCGCGTTGGTGAGCCTCTCGCTGGTGGAGAAGAACGGGGACCCCGGCCGCTACTTCCGCCTCGGCGTGTAGTAGTTAACCACGGCCTTTAGGAGCACCACGGCATAGAGCGACATGGCGAGGGCGGCCACTATCATAGCCACGTAGAGGTAGTGGAGGGGGTTGACGACGTTAGACGCAGGCGGGAAGAGGGCCGACGCGGCGAAGGCCAGCGCTATCGCCGTCACCGCTATGGTTGAGTATATCAGCTGGTTGGTGCTAGTGAACTCGCCTCTAGCCGTGGTTGCCCGCGAGAGGAAGATTAACAAGGCCGCGGCCGCGAGGACTATGAATGAGAGCAGAACCAGCAGGCTCTGCGCGAACACCGCCACCCCGTAGCCACTGCCTACGGCGGCGTTCATGCTTAGATACACAGGTAATTCGCTGGAGGCGTACACCACGGCGCCCACCAGCAGGGTTGCCAGGTAGAAAATCGCCGTGAGGAGGCCGTAGAAGGAGTACCGTCTCTTCGTCTCCTCGGACCGTTTATACAGAACTGCCCGACTCATGTCAGCTGGACGTACTGCCTAATTTTAATGTTACACGTCTTACAAAGCAAGGTCCTTTCCAGAGTTTTCCTCCCAGTCAGCTGATCCACGCGGAGGAACTGGCTCAGAACATCCATCTCCCTGCCGCAGGATGGGCACTTGGCCAGGTATGTAAGGTATTCGCTGTCCATGTATCTGCTAATGTTTATATTTAATAGTAATCCGCCGGACGTGGAGAAGGTCTCCCTCCCAGACCTCGTGGCCAGGGTTAGAAAAGGTGAAAACGTGGAGGTTGTAGGCTATGAAGGCGACGTGGTGTTTGTGGAGAGGCCGAAGGGCGTTGTGAAGGGAGACTTCGCCCAGGAGGAGCTAAGCGAGCTGAGAAAGAGGAAGCCCAGGGGGAAACCGACAGAGGAGCAACTGGAGCTCGCGGCCGAGGTCGCCAAACGCCTGGCGGAGGCCAAGAAGCTGTTTAAGATTATCTTCGGGCCCAAGGAGGCCACGATAAGGACAGGCACCGGCTTCATAAGGGTGGTGGAAGACGGCGTGAAGCTGGCAGGCTTCAAAAGCCTCGAGGAGGATCCCATCCCCCTGGTCATAGACGTCTTGAGGAGCTACGGCGAGGTTAAACTGCTGAGGCCTCTGAAGTGACTTTTTTCAGAACCACCAAGTTGAACCTACCCCTCTTCTGTATCTCCACGTAGCCCGCCTCGCTGAGCCGCCGGAGGGATTTGTGGACTGTGCTCTTGGGCAGGCCCAGCTCCTTGATTATCTCGCTTTGGTACACCACGCCCTGCCGCTCCGTCAGTAGCTTAAGTATGGCCTTGTCCACCTCGTGGAGGTCGTCCGCCGCCGCGTCTTTAGGATCGGGCACGGCACCGTTCTGGGCCTCGGCTATCAGCCTCTTCAGCCTGGCCCGCCCCGCATACGCCGCCACCGCCAGGGCGGCTACCTGCGCGAGCAGTAGGAGGAGGGCTAACATGAGGCTTGTGAAACCTCCTCCTCAAGCTCCAACGCCTCTACCAACGTGGAGACGCGCCTGGTGGCCTCTAGGAAGTTTTTCGCGGAGGCGACCTCGAAGCCCAACTGCTTCAGCGTCTCGGCGAGGCAAGTCTGCGTTGTGAATACCGTCATTTTTCTGGCGGTTTTGTCGTACTCCACCACCGTGAAGCCGCCTACCCCCGCCCGCCTGCTCTTCCTCATCTTCGTCACGTCTTTAGCCCCCTCGACGAGCCACCCCATGTGGAGCAACGAGTCTTTTATGTCGAGCAACACGGAGGAGGCGTCTGAGTCGCAGAGGGCCTTAAGCGCCGCGGCTACCTCCGGCAACGCAGGCGACAACCTGAGCTCGCCGTCGCCCAGCTCCACCCGCTCAGCCACAGCCCTCACAGCTAGGTACCCCATGGCGAGCTCCAGCTCGGGGGCCCTAAACACCAAGGCGTCGCCTTGGGTGAAAACTTCACACACGGAGGAACCGTAATGCAAAAATTTAAAGGTTTACACAGCGGCGTGGGCAGAGAGGTGGAGCTGGGGCCCTACTTGCGCTTCAGAGAGAAATACCTAGAGAATATACTAAACGGGCGTAAGCGGGTTACCGTTAGATACGGCATCGTGAAGCCCCGCTTCAGCCTTGTCTATATTGTGTGTTGCGACGCCATATACGCCGAGGCCTTCATAACTAAGGTATACTACACCAAGCTGGGGAAGCTCGGCGACGACGTCGTGGCGGCCGAGGGCCTCGGGTCCATGACGGAGCTGATAAACGAGCTCAGAGAGATATATGGAAACGTGGAGGAGGACGACCCCGTCTCCGTTATATACTTCACCGTTGTGCGGAAATACGACAAGCCGGTGCCTCTTTCGCACCTCAGGGGA
>JAVVGH010000169.1:0-3055 GCA_032249215.1 Pyrobaculum sp. | reverse complement strand
GTTTTTACGCCCGGCGGCACGTCGAAGGGGAGGTAGGTGCAGACAGCCACGTTGAACTCCTTAAGCGTCTCCAGCAACTTCCTGCCTTCGTAGGCTAGGAAGACGCGGTCGGGCTTGAAGAGCCTCAGCACCTCCACAGCCTGCGGATTGTCGCTGAGCACTAGGGCGCAGGTCACCGGGTCCGCCTTATCACAAACCGCATCCAGCCGTCTCCGAGCTCTTGGAACTCCACGAGCTCGTTTTTTGTGAAGCGGCACCACGTGGGTATGTCCTCCTTGGCGCATACGTCGTTTGTGACGACTTCCAGCAGTCCGCCGACTGGCACGTCTGCGATTGCCTTCTTGAGCTCCACGGGGCCTAGGCAGTTAGCCCCCGAGATTCTTATCGACTTGGCAACGGCCATGCGGCAACCGGCGTCTCCCGCCTTAAGTCTTATTAACGCCTCAAGCGTTAATATTGGCCGCACCGGCGTATTATCAAGAGCGCCGGCCCTTGGGGCTGGAGCGCGGGTAGCTTCTCCACCTCGACTTCGCGGCACCAGCCTCCCCGCGACACGTTGACGCATAGGTACACCTCGCCGCCGGGACACGCCTCCTTTATGGCCGCGGCGGCCTCGGCAAGCCTGTTCCCCATCATGAAGACGACCACCGTGTCTGTCCTCACTTGTCTAAGCACGTTGGGCCCGAAGTGCGGGTAGGAGAGTAGGGCCACGTGGCGGAGGTCTCTCCCGTTTGTGAGCTCGATGCCGTACAGCGCCGCGGCGGCGGTGAAGGCGCTTACGCCTGGGACCACCTCGCAGGGAACCCCCCTCCTCTCCGCCTCTCTGCAGATCTCGATGCCCCGTCCAAACACCGTGGGGTCTCCGTTTTTTAGGATCACCACCTTCTTAAGCCGCGCCTCCTCCACTAAAGCCTCCACGGCCTTCTGGTGGTCCTCCCTCTTGTGGCCTATCTTCACCTTCACGGCGTTTGGCGCCAATGCGGCGACCTCCTCGGGAACCAAGTCGCCGTATGCCACCACGTCCGCCTCCCTTAGAAGCTCAACAGCCCTGACAGTGAGTAGCTTGGGATCGCCGGGCCCCGCGCCCACCACATACAAAGGCATCTTACGTGTTGTGTACGTTCTTATATATACTTGCCTATCACCAGCGGAGTAAGACCTACCGTCTCCCGCCCAGCAACCCCTCTACATATTCGATGATGTGCTTCGCCTTTTTAGCCAGGTGCTCCACGTCGTCCTTCTCCAGGTGGCCCTCGTAGAAGTTTATGTGGAGCTGTTCGACGGCGGCGAAGAGCGTTAGGACCTCTGCGTTGTCTCTCGCCAGCCTCCTCACGGCGGCCCATATTAGCCTATGGCTGTCGTGTGGCATGCCCGTAGCCTCTGCATATGCCTTCACGGCCTGAACCACGGCGTTCCAAAGCTTCTCGGAGGCCTGCCGGACATCCCCAGCTTCAAGAAGCCGCAAGCCCTCCTCCCAAAACCAGTGAGAAGCCGCAAGATACATCTCAACCCTCTCGCCGGGATCAACGTCTCTGCTCAGATGTTCTAGGAGGTACACCTCGGGGTCCTTACCCAACTTAGACGCGCGGTGGCGAAGCAACGAGAGAGGATCCACGTATGTTGCGGCTCCTCTTTTTAATAAAGTTGTCCACATGCTGACGTCTGGATTTGCGGCATAGAGCAAGCGCTGGAGAACGAGAGGCTGAGACAAGCGCTGGCCAAGCATCGCGGCAGGTTTATTCCAGGTGTGGGCGCAGACGGGCACCGGGAGTGTCTGCAGACCACTGGGCGGGCTTGTGAGGCGGGTCAATCTTCACGTGAAGACTATGTTTTACTAGCAACCTATGTGCGGTGGTTCGCTTTGGTGCTATACTGCGGCGTGTCTGCAGAGGGCGGCGAGGACGTTGTAGGTGTGTGGGTGTATGTGGGTGTACTGGGCGTGCATGTTGCCTTTGACTATGCCGTCTAGGCCGCCGCCTATGCCGACTCCCCGCTCCAGCTTTATGGCGGCGTCCACCTTCTCCCTCAGCACGAGCTTGGAGTAGTGGAACTCGTGTCCCTTTATTTCTGCGCCCGGCGGCGCTATGGGGGTCCTCCCCGCCACCTTGCCCCAGACGTAGCCCTTGCCCACGGGCTTCTTCAGCATGACCGTCACGGCGTCTATCAGGCCGGCCATTTCGTACTCCTCGCCGTCTATCACTATGGACGAGGTGAGGTACATGAGGCCGCCGCATTCGGCGTAGAGCCTCCCTCCCCGCTCCACGTATCTCCTCAGCGAGGCGAAGAGGGGTTTGTTCCGGGATAAATCAGCGGCGAAGACCTCGGGGAAGCCGCCGCCTATGAAGACCACGTCGACGTCGTGCAGGGAGCTGTGGCTGAGGGAGTCTATGAACTGGACGGTGCCCAGCGACTTGGCCGCCTCGAAGACCTCGGGGTAGTAGAAGGTGAAGGCTCTGTCGAAAAATATGCCTATCCTGCAGCCGCCGCCTTCGGCGGGGTCGGACTGCGGCGCGTCCGCCCAGGGCAGATCCCCGGCGGACTTGGCCACCTCCACGACCCGGTCCACGTCTATGTGGGGCAGTACGTACTTCTCAATGACGTCTATTACGGCGGTCTTGTCGCCCCGCTCCGGCACCGGCGTTAGGCCGAGGTGGCGGTAGGAGAAGGCCTCGGCGATTTTGCTGTTTTTGGGAATCGCGCCGAGGACCTCCACGCCTTCCTCCGGCAGGGATTTGGCCAGCTTTGCGGCCTGCCTCTCTGTTACGTTGGTGATTATAACGGCGGGGATCTGGACGGCCGGGTCGAAGGACTTGAGGCCCCTCACGACTGCCCTCAGCGTTCTGTTTACCCTCTCCCCGTTGAGGACGAGGACCACGGGGGCCTTCAGCAACTTGGCCACCTGCGCCGTGGAGCCCAGCTCGGAGACCCCGTCCACCGAGTCGTAAAGGCCCAGCACGCCCTCTATCACTGCTATGTCCGCCCCGGCGGAGTACTTGAGGAACCTCTCGGCGACCCCCCTCTCGCCCATCAAGACCACGTCTAGGTTCCTGCTGGG
>JAVVGH010000168.1:0-3061 GCA_032249215.1 Pyrobaculum sp. | reverse complement strand
CCGAGAGGACTAGAGAGACCAAAGGCCAGAACAACAACGGCGCGTAGAGGTAGGCATGGATAAAGGCGGCCGCCGCCGACGCCGCCGCCGCGGCCAGCATTGCGGAGTACACCACAGCCATAGGCTACGCGTTCACCGGCCCGTCTCCTCTAGCCACCTCTCTACGGCGTCTGCGAGCTCGACAAAGCGCATGAAGCCCTCTAGATGCCCCTCATAGCACTCTATAATTATCTGGCCGTTGCTCCTCCGGCGTATCCTCGGCTCCTTGCCTGTAAGGGCCTTTACTACGGCGGCGAGCCGCTTGGCGTCTGCCTCTCTGCCGTCGGGGGCGTCGGCCCTAGCCGTGGCGCGTCCCAAGGCCGCGTTAGTTTCCCCATACCTGCCGTAGGTGATTGTGTAGTCGCGCCTTACGCCGTCTACCTCCGCCGTTATCCTTATCCTCAGGAGGAGTTTGCCGCTTTTGCTCTTTTCAAGCTCGGCATCTCCGTCTATCACCTTCACAACATGCTCTCTGCCACCTACCTCTACCTTCCTCTCAAAGCCCTTCAGCATTAGGGAGCCCCTCGACATCCCCTCTTCTATGATCTCTTTGGCCTTTTTGTAAACCTCTTTGCCGGCTTCCCAAGCCCTTTGGAATATGTACTCTACAAACTCAGCCGCCAGCTCCCGTTGCCTCCCAGAGCCGTATACTTTAAACCACGCGGCGCGCTCAAGGCCCTTTCTTAAGATCGAAACGTAGCCGTCGCTATCCTTCTCTGGCATCTTCACCGAGAAGTGGTCGCCCTCCTCAAGCCCCAAATCCCTAAGCCGCCGTGCCTCCCGCTCTATGTTGCTGGATTTGATTGAGCGATATCTGACCCTAAGCGCGCCCTCCACCAGCTCTACCTCGTACCTAGGCCATCCTTCTTTCAACATGCGTCCGCTTTCCAGCTTCTCAAACCAGCTCTCCGCCTTGCTTGTGTCCACCCAGCCGTTCTCAACAGCCGCCCTGACAATCTCGGCGAGGTCTCTTCTGAGCTCCTCGCGCCCAGCCGCCAGCTTGTCGGTGGTGGCTTCGACGTACCATACGTCTCTGTCCCCCATCTTTTTCAGCTCCGCGTTAACACCAGCCAGTCTCAGCAGTCGAGCCGCGAGCTCGGCACGGCTTCGGTCCGACGATTGGAACTGGAGCTCGACCTTGTCGCGCAGATATACGTTGTATTTGACGGCGGCGCCGCCCACCGATATGATCAAATCGGCGGCGACGAGGCCGCGTGGAGTCCTCCTCAACCCCTCCCAGCGGAGGTCAAGCCCCTCGGCCGCCAGCTTCACGGCTTCAGCCAGCTTGTAGTTAATAACTCTTTCATCCCCTCCCTCAAGCAGTGGAAGACCGAAGAGGAAATATAGGCCGGCCAGCCTGACCGCATCGTTGCCGAACGCAACTACGACGTTAAACGTATTTCCGTCGCCCCCTACCTCAGCCTTTATGCCGTACGCCGTGAGGACGGCCGCCCAGAGCTGGGCGATTTCGCGCTTGCCGCTGACCAAGCCGACTTTTCCTTCAGCTGTGGACGCGTATCCGTCGCCGTCTATTGCCCCGGAGGCCACCGCGCCGAAGTATTTCAGCGCTTCCTCGTTTACGCCCAGCTTCTCCGCCTGGATAAGCAGAAGGGCAGACGCGACGACCTCCCTTGCCACCTTGTCGTCGTTCAGCCTGTCCCTCAGCGTCTCTAGCACGCTCCGGACCTCCTCGCCCAGCCGCTTCACCGCGGCATTCACCACGATGTCCCAGTGGTCAGCGACCCACCGCTTGAGGTCGTCCCAGCTCTTCACATGCATGAGGTCCTCCAGCCCCGCCTTGGTTCCCAGCATATTGAGCCACCCGCACTCCACGCTCTTCTTGATCGCGTCGTCGAGCTTCTCTAGAGAGGTGCGGGCGTGGAACTGCGGCTTCGGCCCCTCAAGAGTCAAACTTACGCCACGCACTACGATATCTGACCAGTCGAAGAGAGCGTGAGTCTCAGCCAACTGCCACAGGTGGGAGGTGCCCATCATCAACCGCCCTTCATCTATTGCCACGTCTGAGGCAACCCAGCCCGCCATATACGGGAAGCAGTCCTCCACAGGCAGACGCCTCCCAACTTCCTCCGCCGCCTTTATCGCCGCCTCAAGCTCTTGCTTGAAGAGCTCTTGCCACCTCTCCACATCCTCGAAGTCCAAGAAGTAGACTATGCTCGTCCTCTCTCCCTCCCCCACCTTCTTAGTGCTCAGCCTTATGTCCAGCTCCTTGAGCTCGCCGCCCTCCTCAAGCCTGTAGAGCCTAAACACGTAAGACCCGGCCTTCTCCTTAGTCTTCTTCCCCTCAAGCTCCAATGCCAGCCTGCCGCCTTTTGCGAGCTCCTCAACGAGGCCGCGGTGGTGGTCGGCGCCTGGCTTTAGGAAAAGGCGGCGGAGGCCCTCCGCCACCAACTCCTCCACCGCTACCGGTCTCACCACCCTAGCCCTCTCAGCCCTATTATACGCCGTATTTGGCGCATAGTATAGGAGCCAGGCAGGCCCACCCATCTCAAGCCAATACCAAGCCGCCACGCCGAAGACGCCCCTCCTACCCAGCGCGTATTCCCTATACGCCATTAAAGCCGCCAAGGCCTTAACGCCGAAGCTAACGTCGTTAAACTCAGAAAGCTCCTTGTACACCGCCTCAACCAGCCCTCTAGCCGCATCTTCCTTCACGTCAAGGAGGTCCCTCAAGCCGTACTTTACAGCGTATTCATTCAGCCTCTTCCTGAGAGCACTCAAGGCTTCTTCAAAGGCCGCCTCCTCTTTCTCGGCCAGCTGTGTTAGACGGCCGAGGTCGAGCATGTACCTAACCCGCATAAACGGCTCCTCGCCCACCTCCACCCTCTGCACCGCCTCCCTAAGCCCCTCCACAACCACTCTCAACGCAGATCTGTAGACGCCGAAGGCCTCCTCAAGAGCAAGGACGGCGTAGAAGAGAGCCTTCTTCTTCCCCTCGTTAAGTTCACTATACGCCTTGCCGCGCATAAGTCTCCTCTCCTCAGAAGGCTTCGGCATTATCAAA
>JAVVGH010000167.1:0-3063 GCA_032249215.1 Pyrobaculum sp. | reverse complement strand
TCTGGGTGTTTAAAGAGGGCGTTGTCGTCCACTATTATCCTCGCGTCGAGGGGGATCACGTCGCCTTCCTTAGACACGGCGAGGGGGTTGGACTCCACCAGCTCCGCGTCGTGATCCACCATGATTCTGTACATAGCCTGGACAATGGATGCGGCTTGTTGCCACTGGGGGGTGCCCGGCTTGAAGCCAAGCCACGACACAATGCTTCTTATGTGGTAGTCCCTAAGCCCCACAGAGGGGTCTACATACACCCTCTTGATCTTCTCCGGGCTGGTCCTCGCGATTTCCTCAATGTCCACGCCGCCTACCGGCGATGCTAGGAAGAGGTACCGGCGGGAGGCTCTGTCGATAATCAGCGAGAGGTACATCTCCCTCTCTACCTCCACGTACTTAGTCACGTAAAGCTTCTTGACCGTAAGACCCTTGATGTTCATGCCGAACATCTTTTTCGAAAGCTCATACGCCTCCTCCGGGCTGTTGGCCACCTTTATCCCGCCGGCCTTCCCCCTGCCCGCCACCACCACCTGCGCCTTCAGAACCACGGGCGTCCCGATCTCCTTCGCCGCCTTGTGGACCTCCTCCGGCGTCAGGGCTAGCCTTCCCGGCGGAATCTTGACGCCGTATTTAGAAAAAAGCTCCTTCGCCTCATATTCATGTAGCTTCATGAAACCCTCAGTAAAGGTGTTTATAAAATGTTACTCCTTGACTCGTTGCTAAAAACTATTCGACAAATATTAGAAGATACACGCCGGGCTCCTTAGCGGCCATAACCGCATCTCTCCTGTCGTTGAACACCCCGACGACGTTCCCGTCTCTCAACAGAACCCAGCCCCTCCGCCCGCTCCTCCTCGCAACCTCAGCCCACCTCCTCAGCTCCTCCTCAATCATATGACGAGCCTCTCCTCCTCAAAACACCGGTTGTGTCTCAGCACATTGCTGTCCACCACCACCCCGCCGTAGAGCTCCGCCTTCTCGCGGCCCAGGGCTAGGTATGCGGCGACCCTGCCTATGGCATCTGCCTTCATTATGCCCGAGCCCGACGTCCCCGCGGCCACGTAAAGCCCCTCCACCAGCCTATCCACCACCGGCTGGTAGTCCACAACGTTTTCGTCGTAGTGACCAGCCCACGCGTTCTGCGGCATGCGTCCCTCGAAGGCCGGCACGTACTTCGTCAAGACAGGGTAGATGCCGAAGCGCCACAGCGCCTCCTCCGGCTCCGGCGGCTCCTCCAGGCGGAACGGCCTCCGGTCCGAGACGCCGATCCAGTAGGTCCCCTCGCCGGGCTCAGGCCTGAGGTAGACGCCTCTTGGCAGTATGATCATCGGCGAGTACTCCCTGTCTGCCAAGCCGGATCTCAGCAACGCCTCCAACTCGCCTGTCGCCCTCACCACAAAGACCTGTCTCTTCCTCGGCTTAAGCGGGAGGCCGAAGCCCAAGGCGTCCATAAGCCTCTCGGTCCACGCGCCGGTTGCGAATATTATGTTCTTAGCCTCTACAACGCCTGCCGACGTCTCGATGCCTACGGCCTTCACATCTTGCCACGGAAACGGCTCGCCAGGTATGCCGAGGGGCTTCTTGGGGGAAAAGACGACGGACTCCACCTTGGTCCCGAACAGGGCCTCGCCGCCTTCTCTGGTATAAACCTCGTAGTAGTATTTCACCAGCTTTTCAGGATCCATAATGCCGGCGTCCCGCACCAGAAGCCCAAAAGCCACGTCTGAAAGCCCCATCTCTCTCGCCTCTTCGTCGTCAGACACCCTAAGCTTAATCGGCATCTCCAGCCTCTCGTATGCGTCGACGGAAACGCCCATGGCCCTCAGCTCCTGCGCCGCGTTTCGCATCAGGGCGGCGTTTTCCTCAGGCACGAGGAAGAGATACCCCACATACCTCATGCCGAGATCCACCCCGCCCCTCTGCACCTCGCGGTAGAAATCCACGCTGGTCTTTGCCAACACTCTGTTTATCCAGGAGGTGAAGATCGTGCGGAAGGCCGCGGCGGACTTCGCCGTATCCCCCATCCCCACGCCTGGGTGCTGATCCACCACCAAAACCCTTGAATGGGGCAGAAGCCTCTTTAGATGGTATGCCGTCGCCATCCCCACCACCCCAGCGCCTACAACTACGTAGTCATACATCGGGGGATATGTAAATATACCTATATATCAGTTGAGTCTAGTGATGAGGTATACCGCGCCGATGAGCCGTGACTAGAGAATCCACATCTGATGCGCTATTGCGTACAGACTGCCTTCACCACGATGGAGCTGGGGTGTATGCCCCGCCTCCTCAAAGCCCCGACGATTTCTTCGTCTTCTATGTCGATTACCTTGTTTGTATTGACGCAGACCACGTTGATGTGGGGGGTCACGCTGTCGTAGTAGGTCCTGCCGTCGTGCTCAAAAGAAACCACAAATCCGTTCTCCTCCATCAATTTCAATATGGAATACACTGTGCTGGCGCTTATGGAGGGCATCTTCTGCTTCACCTCTGTAAGAATGTCGTTGAAGGTTGGGTGCTCCTTCTTCGCAAGCTTCTCCATGACAAGGTTTATAACCTCCACTCTCTGGGGGGTCAGACGGTACCCCTTATCCCTCAGTATCTGAGCCAGCTGGGACGTTTTCATCTAAATAATACTTTGTGGTAATATAAAAATCTATTTCCTCTCTGAAAACTATAAAAGGCCGGGATTCGGGGTGGTCATGTCGATTAAGTTCGACGTTGTGGAGGTGCCTATACCTCATGGCACCAACGTAATCGTGGGGCACGCCCACTTCATCAAGACTGTGGAGGACCTATACGAGGCCCTCGTCACCTCGGTGCCTGGGGTTAAGTTCGGGATCGCGTTCTGCGAAGCCTCGGGCAAGCGGCTCATCCGGCACGAGGGCAACGACGAGGAGCTTAGAAACCTCGCCGTTGAGGTGTGCAGGAGGATTGCGGCGGGCCACGTCTTCGTGATCTACCTCCGCAACGCCTGGCCTATAAACGTGCTCAATGCCATTAAGAACGTTCAGGAGGTGGTGAGGATATACGCCGCCACGGCCAACCCGCTCAAGGTGATAGTGG
>JAVVGH010000166.1:0-3066 GCA_032249215.1 Pyrobaculum sp. | reverse complement strand
TTAAATATCCCCGGGGCGTCCAGCGCCGGGCCCTCGCCGTGGCGGTGTCGCCCTATACGGGACACGAGTGCTACAGCTTCGCGCCCAAGAGAAGCGAAGTAAGGGCCGTCCCCCTCTCGGCGTATTTCAAAGATATTTAACCTCGTTGCGTACTGCAACACGTGAAACTAGGTGCAAAATCTCTGGACACCAAGGGCAGGGGCGTCCCCTTCAAGTTCTACACCGCGTACTACGTCTCTACCTACAGCCGCAGGAAGGCGTATACGCTCAGAGAGCTTCTTGAGGGCGTCAAGACCGCCGACAAAAACACGTTGTTTCACCACGTCTTCCACGCCGTGAGGGCGAAGCACCTACTGCCGCCGAGGTACAACAACGACTTCGCTCGGTGGGTTGGGGAGGAGGTGGGCGACGAGGAGCTGGCGGCGGCTTTGTCGGACATCTCCGGCGCCGAGCCGGCCACGATCGAAGACATAAGGAAGGAGATAGTGGCGATACTTGAGCCCGCCGCCGACGAGAGGCGCGGCAGGTCTGAGTTCGTCTTCGTGGGGATGGAGCCTGTCGTGGTGGAGACTAAATACGTGGCCCACACCCTCGCCGAGTTTCTCGACCTAGTCGAGGTGGTGCCCGGCGAGTCTATACTCTACCACTTCGTCACCAGGAGGGTGCTGTGCGGCGCGGGGCGGAACGACTTCTCCACGTGGCTGGACAAAAACTTCGGCCTCGCGGAGGTGGCCGACGAACTGTCGAGGATAGACCCCCTGGCGTTCAACAGCGAGGAGGCGCTGAGAGAGGCCATATTGACGGTGCTTAAGAAGAGGCTGTTATGATCGAGCGGTATATTCAGTTCGTGGGGGAGGACGAGGTCGACGCCATCGTCAAGTTGGCGGAGCGGCTACAAGACCTCTCCATACTCCACGTCAACTCCACCGCGGCGGGGGGCGGCGTGGCTGAGATCCTCAACCGCCTAGTTCCGCTCATGCGGGAGCTGGGCCTCAGGGTGGACTGGAGGGTGATCAGAGGCGACCAGGAGTTCTTCACAGTGACGAAGACCTTCCACAACGCCCTGCAGGGCGGCGCCGTGGAGGTGCCTAGACGCTTCTACGAAATATACGACAGGTGGCAGGAGATAAACGCCAACGAGCTAGACCTCGACTACGACGTGGTCTTCATCCACGACCCCCAGCCCGCCGGCCTTGTGAAGTACAGAAAAAGAGGTCTTTGGATCTGGCGTTGCCACATCGACGTCTCCACGCCGAATCCAGAGGTGTGGAGCTTCCTCCGGAGGTACGTGTCGCAGTACGACGCCGCCATCTTCCACATACCGGAGTTCGCCCGAGACGACCTCGAAATACTGCAGTTGCTCATCCCGCCGTCTATAGACCCCCTGAGCCCCAAAAACATGGAGCTACCCCCCACGGCGGTGGAGCGGGTGGTGCGGAAATTCGACGTAGACCCAGAGCGGCCCATTCTTCTGCAGGTGTCGCGGTTCGACAGAGCTAAGGACCCCCTGGGCGTCGTGGAGGCGTACCGCCTCGCCAGACGCCGCGTGCCTGGCCTCCAGCTGGTGTACCTCGGCAGCCCCGCCCACGACGACCCGGAGGGCGAGGCCGTGTATAAAGAAACGGCGGAGGCGGCGGGCGGCGACCCCGACATACACCTGCTCATGCTCCCGCCCGACAGCCACTACGAGGTAAACGCCTTCCAACGCGCCGCCACAGTCGTCATGCAGAAGTCCATAAGAGAAGGCTTCGGCCTCACCGTCAGCGAAGCCCTTTGGAAGAAGAAGCCGGTGATAGGCGGCAAGACGGGCGGCATAAAAATCCAGGTGATACACGGCGTCACCGGCTTCCTCGCCGCCTCGCCGAGAACCGCGGCCCACTACGCCGTATATCTGCTCAGAGAGAAAAGATTAAGGGAAGAGATGGGCGCCGCAGGCAGAGAACACGTCAGACGCAACTTCCTCATCACACATCAACTACGCAGATACTTAATGGCCATAGCGTACGTGGCTAAGAGAGCGATGTGGAGTGGCTGACGACGTGGCGAGATATTCGCCAAGGCGCTCCACAGAAACACGGACAAGGCAATCCCAGCAACCGTCCACATAGACAAAGAAGCACTTGAGGCGGGGGGTGTCCATTTTCAAAATGGCACCGGAGGTCTCGAGATGATGCTTAGCGCTGGGGTTAATGTGCGGCATAGTCGTGAGTAGCCGCCGTTGAGTTTATAAAATCAACACCCTGTATAGCTGTGGAGGTGAAACTTGACTGGGATAAGCTCGAGGAGGTGGTGGAAAGGGCCGTTAGGAAGGCTAGGACAGAGGAGTTCAAAGACGTGGCAGAGGCCCTCAAGATGTTGGCCGAGTACATGAGGACCGGCTTTGAGGCGACGAACAAGGCGTCGGAGGGCCTCCTGAAGGCCGTAGAGGAGCTGAGAAAAGCAGTTGACGAAATGCGCAAGACGTACGACGAGCGGTTCAAGTCGCACGAAGAACAGCTCAAGAAGATCGAGGTCACTTTGGGCTCCATAGGGAGGAGGTGGGGCCGTGACCTTGAGAAGATGGTGCTGGAGATCTTCAAGGAGGCGCTGGAGCGTAGGGGGGTCGAGCCGGGTAGGGTGGAGAAGCTGACGTTGGAGGGTGAGGAGGGCGTAAGGCTGGAAATCGACGTCTATATCCACGACGGGAAGGCGTATCTGATCGAGGTTAAGTCCAGGGCTGAGCTTGCCCATGTGGAGTGGTTCAGCCAGAGGGCGAGGCTGGCGGCTGAGGCGTTCGCGAAGCAGGGCAAAAAGGTGGAGCGGCTGATACTAGTCGCCGTCCACGTGGGCGAGGAGGCGCTGGAGAGAGCAAGGCAACTAGGCATAGACGTGATATACGGCAACGTCTTGAGCTAGCCCCCTTTTTCCCCGCCCCAAGCTTGAGATCCCGAAATCTGACGTAAGCCCAACACCGATGTTACCGGAACACTTCCAGGCATAGTCTTCGGTCACGAAGATAATATCGTCGCCGCAGATGTCGGGTAAGCGTACAGCACCCGCGCACCGCTAGAGACCCACTCTATTTAA
>JAVVGH010000165.1:0-3077 GCA_032249215.1 Pyrobaculum sp. | reverse complement strand
GACGTGAGCAGGCGGAGAAAAATGTACTATTACGAAGAAACCCCCATGGGGCCCATAAGCAGAACCCCGGCCGAGGCAAAGGCGTTTAGATATGTGGACTGCTCCGTAGTGGAAAAGAGCCCCACCTCCCTCACGGCTATGTGCAAGCCAAACACGTTGATTAAGGTCTACAAAGGCGAGGGAGAGGGGGCGGAGTACGTTGTGGAATTTACAGACACAGACACAGGTCTCAGCGAGAGGCATCGGGTGGATCTCTCCACCGCGGTGGTGATCCGCAGGTACTTGGAGTCGAGAGGTAGATAAAACTTTAATAATTTGCCATATCTAGAAAGTTATGGAAGCCGTGGTGTTTCTCAATATCGACATAGGGTCTGAGGATAAGATCATGGAGCAACTGGCTACGATACCCGAGGTGAAGGCGGTCTACTTCGTCTACGGGCCCTACGACATAGTGATCAAGATAGAAGCCCCCGACATAGACAAGATAAGGAGCGTGGTGAGGGAAAAGGTGAGGAAGATCGACGGGATAAGGTCAACCACAACCCTAATAGTGGCCAAGTCCCACACAAAGGCGACTCCTCCCCGCGCCTAGTGTGTAGACTATATATTTCTAAAGGACCTATAGATTTGTCCCACGCCCTCAAGCTGGCCGCACGCCACGACCCCTACATGCCAAGCGAAAAGAAGCAACACGGCGACGGCTGGGGCTTCGCCGCGGCGTCAAGAGCTGGATTTATGCATTACAAGTCGGGCATCCCCGCCTGGGAGGACCCAACGGCGGTTCCCCTGAGAGAGGCCGTGCTGGCGCATGCGAGGGCGGCGTCTCCCGGCGAGCCCCTCGGGCCGGCCCACGCCCATCCCTACATGGTTTACACCCCAGACGGCCGTATCCTCTTCGTCGCCCACAACGGCTCCGTGGATAAAAAAGCCATGGCGGCGGAGGTGGGCGTGGATCCCTCCATCTATACTGACAGCTACGTGCTGGCGCTGTTCCTCGCCAGGAGGTGGGAGGCGCCGCAGAGGGCGTTTGAAGACTCGTTGCGGTACGTGAAGACGGCGCTTAACGTAGCTGTCTTGGAGTTGCCCAGCTTGACCGCCCACGTGTATACCTACTACAGAGGCCCGAGGGAGTACTACGCCTTGTACCTGGTCGAGGAGGGGGAGGCCAAGGCCGTTGCGTCTTCAACCCTCCTGAGGCATCTGGAGGCGCGGGGCCGGGAGCTGGAGAACGGGACCTACCTAAAGTTCTGACACCGAGAACCCGACGCTGTATAACACGTCGACTATGTAGTCAAACAGCTTGGAGGAAGACACTGGCCTAACTGCCTCCGCCTCGCCGCCTTTTATAAACACAACGCCGAACCTAAACCTCGGGAAGTTGGGCGGCCTCTGCCCCTCCACCACCAGCACCGTGTTGTGCATCCTCCGCCAGAGCCTGCGCGAGTAGGAGAGCCAGGGACATACGGCCACCACGCCGCTTTTCTCCGTCGAGCCGTCAACGGAGAGGTAGTGGAGGCCGCATCGATGCTCAGCGCTGAACTCGTACTCTCCGTGTAGAGAAAGCGCCTTGGCCAAGGCGTCGGCTCTTCTCTCCTTCACCTGCAACACGGCGTCTAGCACCTCGTCTGCGGAGTAGACGGGCGACACCACGAGGCCGACGTCTTGTTGATAGATGGCAACCCGCCCAATTCTCAGCTCCCTCGGCGGGTCCCCGTAGAAGGCGCTGTGTAGCTCAGCGTCCAGCTCCTCGGTGAGCAACGCCTCCAGATACGCCATGGTGGCGCCGTCGCGCGAGTAGGCCTCAAGCTCCTCCCGTGGATTCGGCCTGCAGAAGGAGGCCGCCTCCCCCAGCTCTATCAGCAACTTGGCGAGATACGGCGGCGCCGCCGCCACGTCGTCGTCAAAATGCATCACGAGCCCCCACCTCAACAGCTTCTCGAGGGCGCCGGGGCGCCCAAGTAGCTCCATCCCCAGCTCCAGCTCCCTCTCCAGAGCCAGATTCCGCCCGTAAGCCGCATAGAGCGCGGCCGTGCCCACGTCGTCTATCCTGGACTTGACCAAGTCCACCAGCAGGGCTGAGCTCTTCTCGGCCGTCTCCACGTCCTCCTCGCCGGCGTCGTAGGACGCCCTCCACAGCTCCTCCCAAGCCTCGCCGTATCTCAGCTGGAAATCGCCGCGGATGGTCTCCTCGCCGCCGCGGAACACCGCCCGCTGATACCTAGCTTCAAGCAGTTTAGGATCCACGGCAAATCCATTCAACGTATTTAAATGCGAGGCGCCCGCATCTCCGTGAAGGGTTTCAAGACCCTCACGCCGATCCCGGAGGCCCAGAGGGCGTTCATCGCCGCGGTGGCCCACACCCCCTCCGAAGTCTCTGTGCCGACGCCGCAGGCCGTGGGGCTCTACGCGGCTAGAGACGTGGTGTCTCCCGTCGATGTGCCTCCCTTCGACAGAGCGGCCTTTGACGGCTACGCCGTGCGGTCTGCTGACACCTTGGGCGCGTCGCGGACCAACCCCGTAATGCTCCGCGTCGTAGGCAAGGCGTTGCCGGGGGCCGAGTTCGGCGGCGCCGTGGGCCGCGGCGAGGCGGTGGAGGTCGCCACGGGCGCCCCGTTGCCGGCAGGGGCAGACGCGGTTGTTCCCTACGAGGAGGCGGCGACGCGCGGCGAATACATAGAGGTCTACAAGTCCGTCCCCCAGTTCTACTACGTATCTAGGCGCGGCGAGGACGTCGCCGCGGGCGAGGTGGTGTTGAGGCGGGGCCGCAGGATCAAGCCGTGGGACGTCGGCGTCCTTGCCTCCATCGGCGTGAGGGAGATCCCGGTCTATAAAGTAGCCGCCGGGCTTATCTCAACTGGGAACGAGCTCGTGGAGCTCGGCGAGACACCTCCGCCGCCTGGCAAGATCATCAACAGCACCCGCCACGTGATTGCCGCGCTTCTGCGGGACCTCGGCGTGGAGGTGCATTACCTCGGCATAGTTCCAGACGACGAGGAGGCCATATATAGGGCTGTGTCCGACGCGGTGAGGCGCTTCGACATCGTGTTAACCACGGGCGGGGTGTCCGTAGGCGAGCC
>JAVVGH010000164.1:0-3088 GCA_032249215.1 Pyrobaculum sp. | reverse complement strand
AGCCGCCGGTTCCTGGGCACCAGGTAATACACGCTGTGGCGGGGCACCACCTGCCCCACGGCGTCTACGTAGAACGCCGGCGTCTTAGCCACGTCGGGCCACAGAATCTTGGGCCTGAGGAGCTGGGGCATGGGCGGGTCCTCGTGGAAGGCATACCAAGGCTTCCCCTCCCTCCGCACGACATACCTTTCCTCAAGCACCCGCCTAAACCGGGAGAGATACGCCAGCAGAGGCCCCGCCTTGCTCTCGTCCAGCAGTCTCCCGTCCCGGCCGTACGGCACCAGCATCACGTGGCGAAGCTTCGCATAGTCCAGCTCGTTCCCCGGCGTGAACAGCGAGAGCTCCCTCCCGCTCACCGTGGGGTAGGCGAAGGACCTGAGCTCCTGGGGGACGGCCTCACGCGGCGCGACGAAGACCTCGTCTCTGCCGGTGGCCACCCCCGCGCTCACCCGCTCCGCCAGAAGCCCCAGCTTCACGCAACCGCCGACCCGCGGCGCCTCTCCCGCCAAAATGGCCGGGAGCCACGGCGCCCCGTCCCGCGGGAGCTGTACCTCCACCCTCCGTCCGTCCCGCAAAGCCACGGAGGTGGGCCCAGACGGCGGCGCCTTGCGCACCACAGTAATCAGCGGGTAGGCCAAGACGTCCCCGAAAGCCCTCTCGTCTACAAACTCCAGCTCCTCCACGGCGTACCCAGCCAAAAGCCTCCGAAGCGCCTCGGCGGACTGGACGTAGAGGTACTTCTCCGGCGTGATGAAGACCAGCCTACCCCCGGGCCTCAGCAGAGAAAGCGCCTTCTCGAAGAAAAGCATATAGAGGTCAAAACGCCCGCGGGCCACGGAAAACAGCCTCCTATAGGTAGCCCTCAGCTCCGGGCTAATCCTCTCGTACGACACATACGGCGGGTTGCTGATCACGAAGTCGAAGAGGCCCCCCAGCTCCTCCGCCCCCATAAGCAGAAAGTCGCCGACCACAACCCGCGCCACGCCCCCAAACCGCCTACGCGCCACCTCCGCAAGCCCCCCATCCTTCTCCACACACACCACCTCCGGCAACACGCCGCCGCGGCCCCCCAGATAAGACAACAACGCCTCCACAAAGACACCCCTCCCGCACCCCGCGTCGAGAACCCGCGACCCCACAGGCGGAGAACCCCCACCAAACAACTTCTCCACCATACGTAAAGCAAGAGAAGGCGGAGTCTCCACCTTCCCCACATCCACAGCAACCGCAGATCTGCCCATACCCACTATCAAACCCCGCCTTAAAAAACCACCACAGAACACAAAAACTTACACCCCACCCCCACACATCCACGCCAAAACGACACACGCCTCCAGGAGGCATGGCGCCAGCCGCCGATTAACATCTCCATTTCAACACTTTATCGCACAGATCTCGGACCGCCCTCCGCACACCCCAAGTATGTGCCCCTCGCCCAAGAGAACCCTCGCCACCTCAGCGTAGGGTGTCCCCGCGGCCAGCGACCTAAGCTTTTCCTCCATCCACCTCTTTTTACAAAAGAGGTACGCCTTTAGGCAGAGCAAAGGCTCGTCGCACATCAGTTTCTCTCTGCAGTTTATGAGAATCGAGCCGTCGGGCCTTCTGAGACCCAGGGCCCCAGGTAGAAGCTCCCTGAATTGCCGATAAAGCTCTCCGCCGTGTGTCCTCGCCACGAAATCCATCCACCCCAACAAAGCTACTCTACAGCTCGTCCTCCTCCCGCCTAAGACGAGTCTTTAGTTCTCTAAAACAGGGTTCCAACAGCACCTGTCTAAGAAGTGGGAACGCTTGTTTAACACGCTTCTGCGACGGTGTCTGGTCCACTAAAGACCCAGCGCGGTGACGCATCTTCTGCTCAGCAACACAAGAAGCCGCTGGACAATGGCGTCTATCGCTTTCTCCACGTCACTGCGATAGGTACATCCGCTTCAGACAATTCCGTGCATACTTCACAGGTGGCAATGAGGTACGGTTCTGCGTCAAGCCTGTGAAGTCGAGCGAACTGAAGTAAATATACGCCGCCAACGGCAGAGTGGCTTCATATCCGGTGTAGAAGTAGCTCACCTTCACCGCGGACCAGCAGATATGTAAGCGCCGATAGCATCCGCCCCACCACCTCTTTGTCCATAAACCTGTCCACGTAACGAATTCTGTAGACGCCGCCCGCCTTCTCCACCACGGCGCCCACCTTCCCAGCCGCCTTAACCACCGCCTCACCTGCCGTTCCTCAAGATCACCACCATGCCCAGCGGAACATGCGGCCGTATAACCATTATTCATATGAAAGGCCGCGAACGCCGCATAAACCCGCCTTGGACGTGTGGAGATGAGGCTGTGAAAAAGTGACAGACTCCAGCGGGCGGGTTCGCCAGACGCCCACAGCCTGCATATGAACAATGCTTTACTCTCCGGAGCTTCCGCCCGCCATGGCTCAAAAAATAACAAGAAGACAAATGCTGTATCTAGCGGCGGGCGGCGTGGCGGCCCTCGCCGCCGGAGGAATCATATACGCGTGGCAACAGACGTCCTCCACGGCCACGCAAACCGCTACCCGAACGCAGACCGCTCCACAGACGGCGAATCAGCCCCGGAGGCTCACCATCTTGGCGCGGTCTGCCTACCACCAGGAGATAAACAAGGCCTTGATGGAGTACTACAACAGCAAGAGGCCGCCGGTGGAGTTCAACTACATAGGCAAGGGCTATTCCGACACCTACCAGGTGGCGGTGCTGGCCATGAGGAATAAATCTACAGACTACGACGTCATGTATCTTGACGAGCCTTGGCTCTACGAGTTCTACGTAAACGGCTGGCTGGAGCCCCTGGGCGACGTGGACATGTCCGGCGTCCTCCAAGGCACTGCGGATCTGGGCAGATACAAGGGGGCTGTCTATGCGATGCCCATCACCGGCAATTTCAACTTCATGTTTTACAATAAGGAGATTCTGGACAAAGTCGGCGAGTCGCCTCCCAAGAGCTGGGACGACGTCCTCAGAATAGCGGAGGAGGTGAACCAGAGGCTGGCGCCGAAGAGCTACGGCTGGTCCGGCAACTACCCAGATGGAGTCGTGTCGGACGTATACGCCAC
>JAVVGH010000163.1:0-3100 GCA_032249215.1 Pyrobaculum sp. | reverse complement strand
TTTTGGGAGCCTTCGGCGAGGAATACGGCTGGCGCGGCTACTTGACGCCTAAGCTCGCCGGCAGGCTGGGGTGGTTCTGGGCCTCTGTACTTGTCGGCATAATCTGGGCGGTTTGGCACACACCGTCTATACTCTTCGGCTACGAATACGGCTGGTACATGAGGCCTGAGGGAGTGCTCCTCTTCATTCCAGTTACCTGCGGAGTTGCGGTGATACACACAGCCGTTTACCTACGCTGGGGCGTCTGGGGAGCCGCCCTCACACACGGGGCCATCAACTCCTGGGCTGTCATCTACTACGTGCTGTATCCACAGTTATTGCCCGATAGGTGGCTCTGGGGCCCCGTGGGGTTGCAAGGCGCCGCTACCGCCTGGCTCGTTGCGGCGTTGACGTGGATCTATACAAAGAGACAGGTGCAGAGTCGGCCAAAGGCGGAAGACGCCAGCGGCCACCTCCTCCAGCTCTTGTTGACGACCCGCAGAGAAGGTCTCGACAAGAGTATACGAGCGCTCTAAAGCGGCGGCGACCCGGGACCGACGACGACTCCGGGCGGCGCCCGCCTGGGCGTCCCTCCCCCCGGCTCCCCGGCGAACGCGCCGGCTGCGGGTTAGGCGTGCTCCCTCCCGGACCTCCGCCGTTTCCCCGCATGCCCAGGTCCCCCCGGCCCTACGGCCGGAGTAGCCTGGGGACCGACGCCCCGCCGGACCGGGGTTCGTCGGTAAGCCCAGACGGCACGCCGCCGAAGCCGCCGCCCGGCCCCGGTTTCGGGCCCCCTAAGCCTAGGGCCGCCTTCCGGCGGCGCACGGCCGGCGCGCCGTGCAGCCCCCCGCCGTGTCTATATTTGTCTGTGTTTATAAAGGTGTTCCCCAGCCGCCGCCCCCCGGCGTTTCTATCACCACTTCGTCGCCGGGCTCTAGATCTACTGCGGTCTTGCTGTCGAGTTCGATCAATCCGCCGTCTCTCTTTTTAATATACACCCTGCCGGGTTTGCCTGGCGCGCCTCCGTTAAGGCCCCAGGGGCCGGTGGCGAATCTGTCGGCTAGTATGGCCAACCTCGTGGGGGCTAGGACTTTGAACGCCCTTACTATCCCGTCGCCGCCTCGCCACTTGCCTGCCCCGCCGCTTCCCTCCCGGATCTTATAGGCCGTGAAGAGCAGTGGGTATGTCCTCTCTGCCACTTCAATCGGCGTGTTTAGAGTGTTCGTCATGTTGACGTGGACGCCCGACACGCCGTCTTTCCCAGGCCGGCCGCCTGTCCCCCCTCCTATGGTTTCGTAGTAGCTCCAGTATTTACCTCCGTACATCCCGCCCATCATCACGTTCATCATGGTGCCGGAGCCGGCCGCGGGCACCCTCTCCGGCATGGCTTGTGCCAATGCCTTAAACACCACGTCGGCAACCCTCTGGCTCGTCTCCAGGTTCCCGCCCGACACAGCCGCCGGCTTCTTCGGATTCAGCAGAGTGCCCTCTGGCGCCTCGACCTCGATACAGCTGTAGAAGCCCTCGTTTGTAGGCACGTCGCCGACTAGGCATCTGATGGGGAACGCCGTGGCGGCGAAGGTGACTCCCAACACGGCGTTTAGAGGCGCCTCCACCTGGGGGTCCGTGCCGGTGTAGTCAGCCTTGACGCACCTCCCCACGTTTAGCCTCACCCGTATAGTTAAGCGCTTGTCTCTGAGCTCTAGGTAGTCCTCAGCTGCGTATGTCCCTCTTGGCCACCTCTCCACCTCCTTCTCGGTGAGCTCCCTGCCGTACTTTATGGCCTCCTCCCACGCCTCAGCAGTCTTTTCGCCATATTTATCAAAAAGTTCCACCACGCGCCGCGCCCCCTCTCTGTTGGCCGCTATCTGCGCGTTTAGATCTCCTACCGCCGCCTCCGGCGTCTTGACGTTGGCCAGCCAGATGGATAGCACCTCCTTGCTTAACTCGCCGCGGCGCATGATCTTGACCGGCGGCAGTATGAACCCCTCCTCGTAGATGGTCCTGGCGTTGGGGTTTATGCTACCTGGAGTGGGGCCGCCTATGTCTACGTGGTGGGCTTTATTCACCACATACGCCACGAGTTTTCCACGCCAGTAGACCGGCGTGAGGACCATCACGTCGTTTAGATGCGTGCCGGAGATGTAGGGGTCGTTGGTCGCGACGGCGTCCCCCTCCTCTAGCTCCACCCCCTCGTCCATAAGCGCCTTGAAGAGGTTTTTCACGCCGACGTAGAAGGAGCCTAGATGCACAGGGATGTGCTCCGCCTGGGCCACTATTCTCCCCTCCGCATCCAGCAACGCGACGCTGTGGTCCATCCTCTCCCTAATGTTAGGCGAAAGCGCGGACTTCTTCAACGCGACGCCCGCCTCCTCGGCTATGTACACGGTGGCTCTGTAGATCAGCTCCCAGCTCATATCCTCCTCAACTCCAACACCCCCATCTTACCCACCTCGACGCGCCACCTAGGCGGCACCACTGTGACTGAGTGTCTTTCCTCAATCACCACAGGCCCGTCGGCTTTAAAGCCTCGTGGTAGATTCTCCCGCCGGTACACCGGCGTCTCTACCCACTCTCCGAAGTACGCCTTTCTAAAGGAGACGGGCTTAGGCTCGCCTCCGGCCGGCGGCTCCCTCAGCTTTGGTTTTCTACGCGTCACAATGGCAAAGACGCGGATGGTCACCACCTCGATTGGCTTATCTAGTTTAAAACCGTACGTCGCCCTGTGTCTCTCTTCAAAAGTCTTCCTTATCTGCTCTTCGTCGGCCGGCCTCCCCACCGGCACCACAAGCTCCCAGCCCTGTCCGACGTAACGTACATCGGCAAGCCTAACGTAGTACGTGGGGTTATGCACGGAGAGCGCCTCCTCAAGACTCCGGAACCCCTCCTCTAAGTCTCGCGGATAAGAGGCCCGCGCCTCGAATTTGCCGTCGGCGAAGAGCATCCCCAGCGCCGTGAAGACGCCCGGCTCCGGCGGAATCACCACTGTATATATCCCAAGCTCCTCAGCAAGCTCGGCGGCGTGTTGCGGCCCAGCGCCGCCGAAGGCGAAGAGCGCAAACTCGCCGGGGTCCAGCCCCCTCTCCACCGTGACCAGCCTCACCGCCCGCGCCATCTCCAT
>JAVVGH010000162.1:0-3104 GCA_032249215.1 Pyrobaculum sp. | reverse complement strand
TCTTGGGGCCCACCCCCTCCAGCGAAGACAGATCAGACCTCTTCCTAGACATGGCAACGCCGGTTGACACTTTTATTAACGTTCACGCCTTTCTGTGGACCTGATAAACTTCTTCAACCTCGGCGCGTTGCGGAACTGCGATGAGGTAAACGAGCTATGTGTAAAAGAGTCCGCTAGGTGCGAACAAGAGGTCAAGATAGGGCCTTGGAGGGCGGACCTCAAATGCGGCGACGTCTATGTCGAGGTCGAGCCTGCAGAGCGCCTCGCCTGCGGCGTGGGTCAAGCTCTGCTGTGGAGAGTTGCGGGCGGCGTTGAGGTCGCATTGTTGCTTTACGGCAATGGGGAGGCTGAAAGGGCCAAAACTGCGTCGCTTCTTGTACCGGTTATATACATTGACGTAGAGCTTAAAATTGTGTGTAAATACGTAGGCGGTGCAGGTGGTTGCGTTTCTTTCGGCTAGCGGCGGCGTCGGCAAGACGACTATTGCGGCGCATCTAGCGCATAAATTCCTCAGCGAGGGAAAGAAGGTATTACTAATCGACTTAGACCCCAGCGCCGGCCTAAGCACCGCCTTACTGGGCGAGGCTGGAGTCGCCCAGCTGGAGGAAAAGAGGAGAACAGTCGGCGACGCGCTTCTTAAGTTTCTGCGTGGAGAAAGTGTTGAGCTGGTCGACTACGTAACAGCAACTAAGCTGGGTATCTACCGAGTCGACCTCGTGCCAAGCGGCGACAGCCTCAGCGACGCCATGGGCCTCGCCTGGTTCTCCGGCAACCGTCCAAGCCCGGAGCGCTTGCTTAGACTGTTCCTGGAGAAGTCGGGTACATCGGGCTGGGACGTGGTGATACTCGACACGTTGCCCTTCTACGAGAGACGTTACACGCTTACGGCGTTCTACGCAGCCGACAAGATAATAGTAGTGACGCATCCCTACGGCGCTGAGCCCTTCAGGGTCAAGAGGATGTACAACAAACTTGCGGAAATGGTGACAACAGGCATCGACATAAAGGCTAGGGTTCTGATAAACCGCGTGGACAGCCGCACAACGGAAGGGCGTGAGGCTTTCAAAATCGTTGAGAGAAGCCTAAACCTCCCCCGCTTCCAGACCATAATCAGCCAGCGGGTGGCCTACAGCAGAGTGCCGGCCATGGGTTACCTAAAGGAGGATGACGCCAGAAAAGAGGTTGAGTCGCTCTACCGTGAAATCAAGGAGTGGTTAAACGTAGAGCTCAGTCTATATTAGTCAGCGGGATAACCGCCCTGTCACCGCTCCACGGCTCCCCAAGACGTCATCACGAACTCACCCACAGACAGGGTTAAATACATAAGGCAGAGCCGTGGCTTCACGGTAGGCGTGGCCGCAACGCCCCTCACTGACCGGCCACGTAGCGCCTGCACCACTCTGCCCTCCTCCGCAACGCCTCAAGCACCTGGGGGTCTGCATCCGGGCGTTTTGCGTACTCCTCGTACTCCTCTATGACCTTCCTACAGCCCTCCACCACCCGCCTGTACCAATCCACGACCCGGCCGGGCCTTAACTGGCCTCCTCCTTCAACCTCTTCTTTATGTAGTCTAGGAGCTCTCGGGCTTCCTCCTCCGTGAGGTAGCCGACTTTGAGCCTCTCCGCCAGCTCTCTGTCGCCGACGACAAGCACGAACTTCCCCTCTATGGAGGTGAGGGAATCCGCCGAGACCGCCTTCACGCCCGGCACCTCTGCCCACTCGGCGGGTGGCTTGCCCCTAAACACTACGTAGATCTCCATATATACGCCGTACATCCATTTTAAAAAATGATGCGTAGCGCTATAAGTTGAGAAACGGCTTTAGACAAGTCTCGCGCCAGAGCCTCTCCACGTCTTGGGTGTGCGTAGCAACGGCAACGGGGTCGCCGCCTTTTATCAGCAGAACGTCGTCGTCGTATCCGCAGGTGGCCTTAAGCAGAACCTCCCTCGCCCCGCGGGGCAACTCACCCCATCTATACCCCACATATCCCAGCCTTCTGAAGAGCCGGATAGCCGCCGCGTTGTCCTCCGTCGTCGTTGCCATGTATACCCCGGCCCCGCACAGCTCCTCCACCTTCTTTACAAGAAAAGACGCGACGCCGCGCCTCCTGTATTCGGGCACCACCGCCACGTAGTAGTGTACACACGCCGCGGCCGCCAGCTCAACCGCGTAGAAAATCTCGGCGCCCACAGCCTCGCCGCCCATATACACCACGACGGCGCCGGACCCCGGCCACTTCTCCAAAACCGCGCGGGCGTATTTGACAGGGCCTTTGTAGTATATACTTATTATCTCCAGGGCCTTCGCGCTGTCACTTATTATCTCCACCGCGCGATCTCGGCGAAGTCCTCCTCGCTCAGCTCCAGCCCAAGCGCCCCCGCTATTTCGTCTATGTGCTCCTTCCTCTCCGCCTTCGGGATGGGAACGACGCCACGCTTCACGTACCACGCAAGCGCCACCTGCGCCGGGGTTGCGCCGTATTTCCTGCCGATTTCGGCAAGCCGCCGATCTCTCGCCACGGCGCCCTTCTCAAGAGGCGTGTAGGCCATGTACATAATCCCGTTGGCCAAGGCGTAGGGGAGCACATCCGCCTCGTCCCTCCTGTTGTAGAGCGAGTAGTGGTTCTGGACGGCGGCCACCTCGTACTTCTTGGCACACGTCTCAGCCTCCTGCAACTGTTGCAGAGAGAAGTTGCTGACGCCGAAAAACCTGACAAGCCCCCTATCCACAAGCGTCTCGAAGGCGCGTATAGTCTCGCAAATAGGCACGGCGTCTGAAGGCCAATGCAACAGATACAGGTCAATATAGGTGCCGAGCCTCGCCGCGCTCCTCTCTGCCGCCTTCAGAACCTCCTCATACCTCGCGTGGCTAGGCCACACCTTAGTAACTACGAAAAGCTCCTCCCGGGGGAGCCCCTTGATGGCCCTGCCCACCAGCTCCTCAGAATGGCCACCGCCGTACATCTCCGCCGTATCTATCAGCTTCAAGCCCCGCCCCACCGCGTATCTGACAGCCTCAACCCACTCTCCGTCTCTGCTCGTATCAGCGGTCCAGAACCCGCCGCCGATGCCCCACGTCCCCAGCCCAATAGCCGGGACACAGCC
>JAVVGH010000161.1:0-3106 GCA_032249215.1 Pyrobaculum sp. | reverse complement strand
CGGCGACAGGCTGAGGGAGATCACCATGAGGACTAGGGAGTGGCTGAGGCCGCATCTTGAGCAGTTGCGGGAGAAGGTGAAGGGGGGCGTGAGGAACTCCGTGGTGCTGTCTATCGCGCCGACGGGCAGGACGTCTATACTGGCGGGCACCACCAGCGGGGTTGAGCCTATCTTCGCCCTCGCCTTCGTACGCAACGTCACGGTGGGGACTCTCATTGAGTTCTACGAGCCGGGGATAGAGCTGTTGAAGGCCAGGGGGTTGTGGACGCCGCAGGTGCGCCGCGTCGTGGAGGAGACTGGGATGCTGAGGGATGCGCCGGTTCCAGACGACGTCAAGCACCTCCTGGCCACCGCCATGGAGATCGGGTGGCTGTGGCACGTGTTGATGCAGGCCAGCGCCCAGCAGTGGGTTGACCAAGGCATCTCCAAGACGATAAACATGCCCGCCAACGCGCCTAAAGAAGATGTATACTGGGCCTTCGCCTTCGCGTGGGCCGTGGGGGTGAAGGGCATCACGGTGTACCGCGACAGGAGCAAAAGCGTGCAGGTGATATACACCGGGCTGAAGCAGGAGATAAAGAAGAAGCTGGCCGACACCAAGATCCTGATAAAACCCGCGGCGCTGGAGGCGTCCATAGAGGAGGCGGCGGAGAAGGCCAAGCTCAAGGCGCTAGAGGAGGGGAAAGACCCCTACTGCAAAACCGGCGAGTGCGGATAACCCTTGTTAAAAACAAGCCTCCATAGACTTCCATCAAAGCCTGCCCACATCGCTGTTTTTACTGCGCAAGGCCCGCGGCGTTGATCCGTCTACCATTTACCCTGCTTAGAGCAGTTAGGCGCTCGTAGTAGCGGCTGGGTTTGATGCTGTTTATGCGTTGTCTTAATAAATAGGGGTGTTGCGGTTTTTATGCTTGATGTGATTTCGAGATCTGTGAGAATAGGGCTTGTCTTTGTTATTTTCAGCGTGCTCTACACACTGTTTAACGTCTGGTGGGCCGGCATGTTGGACGTGTACCCGCTCCTCGTGGGGGTGTACCTCATGACGTTTGTGTCTGTGGTTCCCTACATCGTCGTTAACGTGGCCTCCGCAGTTAGGAACAGGGGGGACGGGAGGTGGCTCATCACGGTGGGGCTTTCCTTGGCGTTGTTCGCATCTCTGGTGGCCGCCGTGATGAAGCTGGGTTACCTGAGGAGCGTGGTCACGCCGTATTCGCTGATGCAACTTAGGTTCGACAGCACGCTTGCTCTTTCTCTGGCGTTGCTGGGCCTCTCGGCTCTGGTGTACCTAGGCGGTATTATGCCTGAGGGCAAAAAACTTGTACGCATCGTGTACTTCAGCTTAGTTGAGGGCGACAGAGACGATGGGGTTGAGACCATCTAAGATATAAAGCCGCAGGTGAGTAGATGCGTGGAGAGCGTTCTGCTGATCAGAGAGCTTGAGAAGGAGCCGGTTTACGAGCTGGTGGAGGTTCTGCGGTTTGAACGGGGTCGGCGGTATGTGTATAGGCTCTCTGCCGGCGACAGGGAGTACTTCGTACATATAGTAACGCTGAGGGAGACCGTGTATGTGGAGTTCTGGCATCCGGGGTACGCCGTGCCGCTCCTTGTGTTTCGCGTTGCCAGCGAGGAGGAGCTCTCCAGAATCCTGGTTCTTTTGAGGTCTCTGGTGGGCAGGTAAAAGTTTTATAGAGGGGCACCCCCTCTACTTATGTCTTACAGCGTACTGGAGGCGCTTAGGAGCAACCCTGACCACGTGAGGAAGGTTTTGACGGCGCGGAGGCTGGACACCTCTCTTGTGGACAAGTTTCTGGAGGTGGACGCGAGGTGGAGGCAGCTGAGGAGGGAGGTGGACGAGCTTAGGCATACATACAACCAACTGTCGCGGGAGGGGGCAAAGGCCCATCCTGAGAGGAGGAGGGAGATAGTGGAAAAGGCGCGGGAGCTGGCGGCTAGACTGGAAAGGGTCGAGAAGGAGCTGGAGGAGGCCGAACGCCTGAGGGAGGAGGTTCTCTGGAGCATGCCGAACTTGATCCACGAGTCAGTGCCCATATGTCCCGAGGGCGTGGACTCCGTCCCAGTCAGGCACTGGGGCGTGGTAAAGGCCGCCGGCGATGTCACCGCCTCCCTCAAAGGCGTGGAGTATGTAGTTGTGGAGAAGCCGCCTGTGGGCCACGCCGACATGGCCGAGGTGGTTCTAAAGATGGCTGATACCCTCAAGGCCGGCGAGGTCGCAGGGAGCCGCTTCTACTACCTATTCGACGACTTGGTGTGGCTGGACTTCGCCCTGGCCATATACGCGCTTGACCGTCTGACGCAGAGGGGGTTTAGGCCGGTGATACCTCCCTACATGCTCAAGTTCGACGTGATTAGGAGGGTTCTCGACTTCGACACCTTCAAAGACGCCATCTACAAGATAGAGGGGGAGGACCTCTACCTAATCGCAACTGCGGAGCACGGAATAGCGGCTTACCTATACAAGAGGGACCTGGTGGAGGAGGAACTGCCCCAGCTCTACGTCGGCTGGTCGCCGTGTTTCAGGAAGGAGGCGGGGGCCGGCAACAGGGATCTAAAGGGCATATTCAGAGTGCACATATTCCACAAAGTGGAGCAGTTCGTCTACTCGCTCCCCGAGGAGTCGTGGAGGTGGCACGAGGAGATCACTAAAAACACAGAGGAGCTCATAAGGGATCTGGGCCTGCCTTACAGGGTGGTGAACATCTGCGCGCACGACTTGGGGGCGCCGGCCGCCAAGAAGTACGACATCGAGGTATGGTACCCCGCCCAGGGCATGTATAGGGAGCTCGCCAGCTGTTCCAACGTCACCGACTGGCAGGCCTACAGGCTCGGCATAAGAGTGACGAGGAAGGGCATGAAGCGCGAGTTCGTACACACGCTTAACTGCACAGGCCTCGCCACGACGCGTACAATTACGGCAATTCTGGAGAACTTCCAGCGGGAAGACGGCGTTGTGGAGATACCGAAGGCACTGCGGCCATACCTAGAGCCTCTTAAGGCGGCTCCCAAGGACTACATATATCCAAGGAAGAGGGGGTGATCAGAGTTTAGATCCTTCTTCACCGCTCAGCTAGCCTGGACTCGTCACCTA
>JAVVGH010000160.1:0-3108 GCA_032249215.1 Pyrobaculum sp. | reverse complement strand
AGGTAGGAGGGAAACCCCCGCGGCCAGCGCCGCCTCGAAGCAACGCACGTCGTCGCCGACACGGGGGAACACGTAGAAGGCGCCGCCGGGCCTTACGAACTCCAGCTTGAGCAGGCTGGCCGCCAGCTCGGCCCTCCTCCGGTAGGTCTCGGAGACCTCGGCCCTGCGCCTGGGCAAGACGTCGGCCACAGACGCTATGGCCCTCTGGACGGGCGTGGGGGGCACGTTCACAGTGGCCTTGTTGAACTTGACGACCTCCTTTATCAGCTCCCGCGGCGCCACCACGGCCCCCACCCTAAGCCCCGGCACCGAGAGCACCTTGGAGAAGCTGTACACCACCGCCACGGAGGAGCTCAGCTCCATAGGCGACGTAAATTCGCCAAAGACTATGTCGCGGTAGATCTCGTCGCTGATTACGAACTCCGCCACGTACACAAGCTCCCTCACCTTCCCCCTGGGCAACACGACGCCGGTGGGGTTGTTGGGGTAGTTCACCACGTACACCCCCCGCTCAGTAAACGAAGGCATCCACCCGCCGTCCGTCTCCACGAGCCCGAGCCGGAGCCCGAACACCTTCGCGATTTCGAAGTAGCCCGGATAGTAGGGCGACGGCGTCAGAAGCCTCCGCCGCCTGAAGGCCCACATCAACGCGGCGAGGCCGTGCCTCCCCCCGGCCACCGCCGCCACCTCGCTGGGCTCCACGCCGAAGAGAGAGGCGACTGCCTCCCGGAACTCGGGGAGGCCCTCCGCGGGGCCGTACCTGAAGTCGTCCACCCTCCTCAACGCCTCGACGAACTCCGGAGGCGGAGGCAGATCGGGGTCTCCAATGTCCAGCCTGTGCTTGGGCGAAGCCTCCTTGATCCGCGCAAGGACAGAGGCAAAATCCATATAAGATACGTCTCCTTAAAATAGATGAGGCTCTGGCGCGTGGAGGAGGCTGAGAGGCTCGTAAAAAGCGAGCTGGCCAGGGAGCTCGCCGAGGCGTGGGCCCGCTGCGGCGACGAGCAGTGCCTGGCGGACACGCCCTTCGAGCCGGAGCTGGTCGGAGTGGGGAGGTGGTGGCTTGGCCCCTTCACCATCGGCAACAGGAAAATGGGCGAGATGCCCTTCTTCTCCCTGCCCCCCGTCTCCACCTGCCCCGGCCACACCCCCTTCTGCCTCAGGTGGTGCTACGCCATATACGAAATCGCCAACTGGAGAGCCCACGTCCGCGAGGCGGCGGCCTACCTCCTCTCTCTGAGAGACGACTTCCCCGACGTCGCGGCTAGGTACCTCAGCAGGCTCCCCCACCCAGCGGTGAGGCTACACGTAAGCGGCGACTTCTACGACAGGAGGTACCTGGAGAAGTGGGCCGAAGCCGCGAGGAGGCTTCCCCACAAGACCTTCTACACATACACCAAATCCCTCCGCCTAATCCGCGGCGCCGACATCCCCAAAAACTTAATCATCCACCTAAGCGCAGACCCCTTCAACTACGCCGAAGCCGCCGAGGTCTGGCGGGAGCTAAGACGCGGGTTCATCACCTTCGTCTACACACCAGGCCGCGACGAAGAGCTCCAAGCCCTCCAGCACCTGCTCGAAAACACAGAGGCCACGATACTCCTCTTCCTCAACCACGTCCAACACGCGCCGAGGGCAAGGGTCGACGTTGCGCAGTTGCGCAGGCGGCTTAGAGAGAAGCTGGGCCCCGCCGCAAGCCGCGTGGTGTTTGACCCAGAGGAATTCGCAGGAGGCCCCCAGTGCCTCCAGTGCAAGCTCTGCTGGATATATAGACAACCTTTTAAATAGCCCCACATACAGAGCCATGGGGTATTGATATGCGGGGCGGTTCCGGTGAGGAAGCCGGCGGACGTGTACAGAGCGCTGGAGGCGCCGGTGCCCTGCCTCGAGCTCCGCCTAGACTACCTAGAGGTTGGGCTGGCCGAGGTGCGGCCGGCGCTTGAACAGGCGGCGGCTAGGAAAACCGTCATATTCACCGTGAGGAGGCGCGAAGAGGGCGGGGCTTGGCGCGGCTCCGAGGAGGAGCGGGCCGGCCTCTATCTAAGGCTCCTCGAGCTAAACCCCCACTACGTAGACGTGGAGGCTGAGGCCTCCATCGCGGGGCAGGTGGCCGCGGCGCGGGGAAAAACCCTCTTGATAGCCAGCAGACACGACTTCGGAGGGACGCCGCCTGTCGACGTCCTCCTCAGCTGGGCGAAGAAGGCGGCGGAGCTCGGCGACGTGGTCAAGGTAGTGACGTACGCAAAAGAGCCGCGAGACGGACTGCGGGTGTTGTCTCTCATCGGCGCGGTGGAGAAGCCCACCGTGGCCTTCGCCATGGGGCCGGCCGGGGCCTACACCAGAGTCGCCGCGGCGGCTCTGGGGAGCCCCATAATGTACGTCTCCCTCGGCGAAGCCACAGCCCCCGGCCAGATGACCGCAGACGCCTACTACGCAGCCCTCCTAGCCGTCGGCGCGTCGCCAGCCGGCGAAGGACTGCCGACGCTTAGAGAGACGCTGGATTGGGTAGACGGCGGCCTCATGTACCTCCTCAAAAAGAGACTAGAGGTCTGCAGAGACATGGGCAGGCTGAAAAAGGCGGCGGGGCTACCCATATACGACGACGCAAGAGAAACCCAAGTCCTCAAGAGGGCAGGAGACTTCAAACAAATTTTCGACCTAATAATACAGATGTGTAAAGCAGTACAGATAGTAGCCTAAACCTCAGCTCCGCCCCAAGACGGCCTCCCCACCACGCCCCTCTATCTTATGCCCCCGGCGGCGTTTTTAGACTCATCTAACCTGAGCGGAACCCGTCTGCTGAGCCTTGCAGGGGATGCGCAGAGGTGCGCCGCCACGCCGTCTGCCGCGTTTGGTCTAGCCACTGCGGCCGTTTCTGCACCCAGCTCCACATCTCCGCGGGCTACAGCGCCGACGCTCTGCGCGCCGATAGACCCAGAGCTAGCCGCGTTCAGGCCCAGCGGCTTTGAGCTCGCCTCCTCCACGGCCTCCCCACCAGACTGCTGACGTCAAGTTTGTACGTCTACCGATGTCTTGTGGTTAAGACTGGGAGTGAGACGAGATCTCCATCTTTATCAGATGAACAGCGTCTCTGGCGCCGCGGCTGTC
>JAVVGH010000159.1:0-3124 GCA_032249215.1 Pyrobaculum sp. | reverse complement strand
TGTAAACGTAAAGTATACGTCTACGTCACTAGAGTCTTAAGTTCGCCTAGGATCTTCAGCACTTGTCTCAGCTCCTCGATTTCGCGTTTCGCCATCTCTTCGGCCTCCTCCAGAACCTCGAGGGAAGGCCCCCCTACGTCGAATTCGTATATGACGTAATTCATGATAGACCGAGCCCCCAGCCCCTCCAGCTCCTGGACAAACTCCCTCAGCTTCCTGGCTGTGTCTTCAGGTAGGCGTTCCATGCCGGGGCAAACATCTATCTTTTTAACGCTTCTCTTAGATATGTCAGAAAGGTCCTCATGTCTCCTCTCATAACCAGCGTCTTCCCCCTAACCTCTACGTATACAACGTCGTCTCCGTGCGAAACCTTTAACACGCCTCGGTACGCCTGTTGTTTGTCGAACTTCACATATAGCCTCGACTCCTCGATTCCTGAAAGCATGAGGAGGAACTCGACGTCGTCGAGCCGCGTTATTATGGACCTTAAGGCCTCGAAGGCGTCGCATTCCGTCAACTTGACCTCGACGATCTGTATTACGTTGCCGTGGTGCCCCCGCGTGGATCTCATGACGTATCGCCCCTCTACAACGTTTCTCAGAGCCTTCATTACCTTGTCGGGGTCCTCAGTGGCGTGGATGTACACACGGGCTATGAGCATAGAGACGGGGCATGACACAGAAGACGCGCGGCTTAAGTTTATAAATAAGCAGAGAACCAGCCGCCGTGAGCATATACGTGCTCCAAAGCGGCGAGGCGGTGCTGGAGTGCGACATGGAATACGGCGAGGGCAAGGAGATCACGTGTGTCGTGAGCGGCGTGAGCCGCGAATGTGTGGAGGAGGCTGTGAAAAGAACGGGGTACGGCGGCTACATGACGCTGGAGGGGAGCCGGCTTTACATATCCACCTCCATCTTCAGGGCTGGGAAGACGCCTGGGGAGCTGATAAAAGAACTGGCTACGTTGCTCCGCCTCTGTTAAGCCTTCTTGGGCACCTTAGCCAGAAGCGTAGCAACCTCGTCGGCCGTCATTTTCCTCATCTTCTTCTCCTCCACAGTGGCGTAGGCCACCTCTATGCTGTTGCTGTCGGTGATCTCAACTGCGGAGGCTAATGCCCTCACGGCCAGCTCCACGCATTCACCGATCTCCAGGTCGTGTTTGTAATTCTTCTCTAGGTATTCGGTGATGGTCCCCGACTCAGCGCCTATCGCGGTTGCTAAGTAGCCGATGTACACGCCGGAGGGGTCCGTCTGGAAGAGACGGGCTCCGTGTCTATCTATGCCGGCAACTATGAGGGCCACGCCGAAGGGCCTCGCGCCGCCAAACTGAGTGTATTGTTGCTTCAGGTTGCAGATGGCCTTCGTGAGAAACTCGACGTCGATGGGCTCGTCATATATGAACCTGTGGCTCAGCGCCACGTCGCGGGCGTAGTCTATCAAGATCCGGGCATCTGCCAACAGCCCAGACGGCGAGGCGGCCACATGCTCGTCGATTAGGTAGATCTTCTCCAGAGAAGAGGGGTCGAACAACGCAGATATCTTCCTCTTCTCGGCGGCCAACACGACGCCGCTTTTACACTTCACGCCGACCGTAGGCCACCCCCTCTTTACGGCCTCGCCGGCGTACTCCACCTGGTATATCTTACCCTCGGGGGAGAATATGGTTATAGCTCTGTCGTAGCCCGCCATAGCTGGTGGGAACATAGGCAAGCCAAGATGCGACTTTAAAAATATGCCGGTTGATCACACAACGCCGCAGTTGCAGGGAAGCGCAGTAACATTATAAACTCCGCGGGTTTCTTTGTGGAGCACGTCATCTATGGGGTTGCAGTGGGGCGTAGGCGCGACATAGTGCTTCTTTTGCAGAGGGAGGGGCCCTTATCGCTTGCCAAGTTGCGGTCGTTGTTGGGGATCTCGGCGTCTACCCTCTTGTTTGAGCTCTCGGCGCTGGAGAGCCTGGGGGTCATTAGGCGGGAGGACTCCCTTGTGTATCTCACGGAGCTGGGGGAGAAGGTGGCGTCCATCATATCGACCATGGAGCCTCTCAAGTCTCTGAGCTTCCTCTCCGTCGTTGGCCTTAGGCCGTTGGTGGTGTGGCTCCTCATGTCTCCATTTCTACCCATAGCCGCGTCGGTTTTACTGATCGGCTGGGTTGCCGCCCTCATGTTTGGAGCCCTGCAGAACCCCCCGCTTGCGCTACTCGGCGTCGTGTATGTGGGGTACTACCTACCCCTCTCTCTGAGGCTCCCTCTTCACTACGCGCTAGCTCTTTCGCTGATCTCGGCGGCGGCGCTGGTGGTTGCGTCGCATCTCTTGACGAGGAGAAGGGTTACGCCGCTTAAAGCAGCCGTGGGGCTGGCGCCGCTTGCGCTCTTCCCGGCTGTCCACCTGACGCTTGTCTATCTGGCGCACACGTGGGAGTTCCCCTACCTAGTCACTTTGTCGCAGGTTTTGCTCTTCCTAGCCTTGTTGCTTACGGCTACTATGTACGCCGCGGTGCACTCGCTGGAGGTGGGCACAACCTACGAACACACACTCATCCGCACGCTACTCATCTTCTTCGTGCTTCCGGCCTTGTTCTACCTAGCCCCTCTCCGCTGATGCCCTACACGCCGGCAGAGGACAGCTACCTAACTCTGGAGGCGCTGGAGGAGCTCAGCTCTGGGGATCTCTGCGTAGACATGGGGACGGGGTCCTGCATTCTGGCTGAGGCGTTGCTTGGCAAGTGTAGACAGGTGGTGGCCTTAGATGTAGATCTGGAGGCCTGTAGATCCTGCCCCCGGGAGGTAGATGTGGTGTGTGGCGACGCTGCGGAGGCGTTGAGGAGGTGCGACGTATTGGTGTCAAACCTCCCATATCTGCCGCCCGAGGAGCCCCTAGACATTGCCATACACGACCTTGGCATTGTGCCGAAGTTGTTGAGGTGGGTGGCGGCTCACAGGCCGCGGGTCGTCGTGTTTACCTTCAGCTCGCTGGGAAGGACGGAGCATTTGATGGATGCGTTGAGGGCCATGTGCCGCGTGACGAGAATATCGAAGCTCCACATGTTCTTCGAAGACATCATCACAGTTGTCGCCACCTGTCCCCAGGCTGACGCTCAAAACGAGAACGGAGCTGGTCCTACC
>JAVVGH010000158.1:0-3149 GCA_032249215.1 Pyrobaculum sp. | reverse complement strand
GCCTCCGCTGTCTTGCGGGTGAGGCAGTAGTCGAAGTTGTCGACCAGGAGGAGGTCCGGCTTGAGCTCCAGCGCTGTTGCTATGACTAGGAAGCTCTTGGCGGAGCACGGGGCTTTCGACAGCGGCATCTTGAGGTCTCTGGTGGAGACCACTACGCCGATTTTGCCGGGCTTGGCCAGGCCCACGGCTACTGAGAAGCCTATTTTCCTGAAGGCCGTTTTTACCGCGTCGTACGACGTGGGTTTGCGGAGCGACAGGTAGGAGAGGACCCCCGCCAGGTTTCTGCCGTGGCGGTCCAGCGACGTCAGCCTAGCGTTTGCATCTATGAGAGACCGGGGGCTTATGTAGGGCCCCAGCATCTGCGTCTTGACGCCAAGCCTCTTCCTGGCGACCTCTACGAGTCTGTTCAGACGCTCTATGTCCTCCTCAGCCACCACAGATACGTGTTCCTCGGTCTTCACCTCCGGCATTATGACGTCGGCCGACACAATAGCCATATCTATCGGCTTTATCAGCCTGTGTGCCGGCTTGGCCGGGATGTATTCAAACACCGCCTCCTCGCCCTTTACAGAGATACTTTGCCTGATGCGCCCCCTGCTGGCGGCCACGGAGTAGGACACGTCGCCGCTTTGTATGTAAAGACCCCAGTCGCCGCCCAGCCTGGGGAGCTTCTTCCCCACGCCTGAGACCACCTTGTGTAGGATTTCGAGGAAGAGCGATTTGCCGGTCCCCACCAGGAAGGTCGCCTCTGCAAGCCGGACGGAGACCTTTCTACTGCCTACCCCCACCTCTACGTATTCTATCATGGCGACTAAACTCTAAAAACAATTAAAAATGTAGTTCTGTGTTGCCGCTTGAATTCGTCGTTGAGGTGTTTATATCGCCGCTGAAGGGCTTCATAGCCCACGAGCTGGCCGAGAGGGGGTATTCACAGAGCCGCATAGGACAGCTCCTAGGCATTTCGCAACCTGCAGTTAGCACATACCTTAAGAACCCAAAGACTTACTACGAGGAGAGGCTACTCAGGGCGGTTGGGAGGAGGGAGCTGGAGAGCTTGACGAGATCTGTGCTGGCGCTGGCGGACTCGGTGGCTGTGGACGAGGTGCTCCGCTACATAAACAACTACGCCGTGACCCTCCTATCCTCTTTAAGGCTGTGCACCCTCCACAGATCCGCGTACCCCACCCTGCAGAGTTGCGAGATCTGCAGAGATCTGGCGGTCTACACAGAAACCGCCAGGAGGGTGGAAGTTGCGCTTGAAGTCTTGAAGAGGTGCCAGAACTGCCACAAGCTGGTGCCCAAGGTCTTATCTAACGTGGTGGAGCTGGGGCCCGAGGGCGGCGTCGGCTTCCCCGGGAGGATATATGTGGAGGGGAGCCGGATCGTGGCTAGAGAAAGGCCGCGGCCCGGCGGGTCGCGGTTCCTGGCGAGGCTTGTGGAGGAGGTGAGCAAGGTGCGTCCAGAGATAAAAGCGGTTGCCAACATAGCGTACACCGCTAAGGAGTGCGTTGAGAGAAAAATGGCTGTGGCCGAGGTGGGGCCTAGCAACAGCGAGGACGAGATCGTGTCTAACGTAGCCGCCGCGTTTAGAAGCGGCGTTTTCGACGTGGTGTACGACTCGGGCGGCAGCGGCGTGGAGCCCAACGCCTATGTATTCGGCGCCGACGCCATAGACGTGGCCACGAAGATCGTGGAGGTGGCGCAGTGTCTAGAATAGTGTCTAGAATAACTAAAGATATAAATACGTCCAGAGAGCTTCGCGATGACTAAGAAGGTCGCCGTCGCCAAGCTTGACAAGGGGGGAGAACACTTCGAGATCTTGATCGACCCCGACGCCGCGCTTGACTACAAGACGGGCAAGCCCCTCGGCATAGACAAAATCCTCATACACGAGGAGATCTACAAAGACGCCAAAAAGGGCCTCCGCGCCTCCGAGCAGATCTTGAAGAAGGTCTTCGGCACCACAGATGTCAGGAAAATCGCCGAGACGATAATCAAGGAGGGGGAGATCCCGCTTACCGCGGAACAGAGGAAGAAGCTAATAGACGAGAAGAAGAGACAAATTGTCGAATGGATCTCGCGTAACTGCATCGACGTGAGGACAAAGACCCCAGTGCCTCCTCAAAGGGTGGAAAACGCCCTCGAACAAGCAAGGGTGGCCATAGACCCCTTCAAGTCCGTGGAGGAGCAGGTACAGGGAATCTTAAAGGAGCTCCAGAGGGTGCTGCCGATTAAGGTGGCCACGGCTAGAGTCGCCGTGTCGGTATCGTCCACCTACGCCCAGAAGGTCAAGGGGCTTGTGGCTAAGATGGCAAAAATAGTGAATGAGAAATACAGACCCGACGGCTCCTGGGAAGCCCTGTTGGAGCTACCGGCAGGTCTTCAAGACGTCTTGATCTCCAGGGTTAACGACGCCACACATGGAGATGTTGATATAAGGATAATAGAGATTGTGTACTGATGTACTTCGTCACACCTCGTCAGCTGATATTCCCAGGCGACGCAGTGGCCACAGCCGACAGCAGAGTTGAGGGGCCGGTGTATCTCGACAACGGGAAATACAGAAGCTTGGTTGTGGGCCTCGTGGAGTTTAGAGACGACGGCGTGGTTATAGTGCCGCTGGAGGGCGTGTACAGGCCGAAGAGGGGGGACCTCGTCGTGGGCTACGTCACAGACGTCTTGGCAACTGGGTGGGAGGTAGACGTCAGGTCGTTTATGCCTGCGTATCTACCCGTGGGCGAGGCCTTGCACAAACACGTGGATCTGGAAACCACGCCCCTGACCACGTTTCTCAACATAGGCGATGTCGTTGTGGCTAAGGTGAAAGACGTAGATCTGACGGACGAGTACCCCATCATACTGACCCTCAAGGAGGAGAGGGTTGGGAAGGTGGAGAGCGGCACGGTTGCTGAGATAGCCCCCGTAAAGGTGCCGCGGGTGATAGGGAAGAAGGGGACCATGTTAAACACGTTGATGGAGCTGGGATGCGACATCGTGGTTGGCCAAAACGGGCGGGTCTGGGCTAGGTGTAAAGACCCGCGTGACGAGGTGTTCCTAGCCTCGCTCATAAAGAAGATTGAGACGGAGAGCCACGTCATGGGCCTCACAGACAGGATAAAGGCGGAGATAGAAAACTATAAGAAAACGAA
>JAVVGH010000157.1:0-3150 GCA_032249215.1 Pyrobaculum sp. | reverse complement strand
CCACGCTGACGTGGGCGTGCAGAGGTTCAAGCTGGTCAACATAACGGCAGTGGGCTACCACCTGCTGGCGAAGGCGCGGGTGAACAACTTCACTTACTCGCTTCCCGTAGTTCCTGCCTACAGCCGTCGTGCTGTACCGTACTGCGTATGCTGTGAGACTCGGCCCGCCAGCTCAAGGGCCCAAGTGGACTTCCGGCTTGGCAACGTTCTACGCCCCAACTGAAAATACCCGCCGATCAGTCGCTACGTCCCCCCTTTCTACTACTTGTCAACAGGCACAGCCTGTTGGTCTGTATCTTTGGGGATTAGTTTTTTCGAAACACTGTGTAGAGATGAACCGCGCCAATGGATTGACAAGCCTACAGCCTGTCTCTTTAACTGCGAGGAGAAGACATATAAAGTGAACTGTAAAGAGGTCTCATGGAGAGGCTAGCAGTTCAACATGCGCCGCGGCGTTTAACGCGTCATGGAGTTGATAAACGAAATTAAACAACGTCTAGAGCTTGCGCTTAAGCCCACCGAAGAGCCGACGCCGGAGGAGGTGCTTGAGAAAGTCTCCACCCACGGCGTCCTCCGGGGGCCTGTTGACTGGGTCTTCCCGGCGTGGGCCACCTATGTCGACTATGCGACGCGGAGGATTACTGAAACGTTTCGACTTTCGGAGGAGGAAAGGGGGACGCTTCTAAACTTCCGAGACACAATGAGACGACTCCTACTGGAGGCGTGGATGCAGGCGAAAGAGAAGTTGACGACGCTGTACAAGGCCATTGCCGAGGGTACGTATAAGCTGGAGGGCAACAAGCTGTACGCGCCGGACGGGACGTGGATTTACATAGGCGGAGCTACATCACGTCTCAAAATCCACGGCGTAAGCGCCTCGGCGCGTTTTCCCGACTTGCTGAAGCTTCCGCATGAGAGGCTTGAGCTACTCCAGCTGGGCTGGAGGGCAAGCGACGAAGGCGAAGCAGATAGCCGACCCTTCATGCAAACTGCACAGCCCTGGCAGGTGTTTGCTTGGATTGCGACGAGATATGGAGTAGTTTACACCTATATCGCTTCAGTAACGCTGACGCACCAGGGGGTAAGTATTCATGTGTACAGTAAGGCGAGGAGTTGGAGACAGAGGTGGAGCAAGAACGAGGCGATAAGCTTAGTTGCGGAGTACCTCAGACGTGGGGAGTGGGCGCCTCTGTTCACCATGTGGTTAGGGGATGGGAAGGCTAGGTGGAATAAGATTCTTTATGGAAAGTATGTAGTGTCGATTGCTACTAAGGAGCCTTGGAGGCTGGGCTTAGGCGTAAGTCCATACGAGGCCATAGTCGCCACTGGCAGAGAGGCGTTTGAGAGGCTTAGGAAGGCGGCCAGCGCATACGGCGTGTTGCTGGATCTGCTGAGGGCCCACAAGTGGTTCTACATAAAGCTGGCCACTGACGAGGGCTTTAGAGCCGCCACCAAGCAGAATAAGAAGGGCATAACTGTAGAAGGCGTCGTGATGTATCTGCGTCTCGTCAACGGCAGGGGCGGCTCGCTTCTGGCTGAGTACTACACCCGCGACCCAGAAAAGGCGCTGGAGGTCGCCGACAAGCTCAAGGCGGCTGGGCTTAGGCCAAACGTGACAAGATCCGGCCCCAACTACGTGGTGTATATAGCCACAACCGACCTCTTGAGACTGGCGGAGCGAGACGGCGAAATCAGAAAAGCCATAGCGCTGTACCTCGCCGAAAAGGTGAAGAACGGCACGCCGAGGCAGAGAGAAATAGCAGAAAAAATCCTGAAAAGACACCCCTTTTTAAACCTGGCACTCCTTTAAAGCCAATAATAGCGCCAAGCCGCCGCAAAAACCACCACCAGAGATCTGAGTCAAAAACGCCATAGAAGAAAAATGGTGGACCGGCCGGGATTTTTAGGCGGGTTCTCCCCCGAACCCGGGATCTCCCGCGCGCGAGGCGTATGCGCCGCGGGCCTAGAGCCACGCGGCTGGGCATCCTTCCGCTAGACTACCGGCCCTGCTGTTTTGTTGCTTCATCTTTAAAAACTTTATCGGTGTTTGCTGTAGCGACGCATAGCTCATGGGAGTTATCTCTCCGCCATTGATAAATAACAGTTCAAACCCGGTAACCCAGCAAGCCTCCGCACGGTTTCAAGCCGTTTCGCTGGGCTAACCTGCGGCCGTCGTTGGCGACTGCCGTGTTGTGGAGAAAAGAAATAACTCCCCACCTCTTCTCCTCCAGTGACGATACCCAGGGCGCCGATGGGTGCGGACGGTTTCTGGTCGCTGACCTTTTAAAACCCGTTTGTCCCGCCTCTCATGGAGGAGGTGATCTACCGCGGTAGAAAGTTTACCCTGGTCAAGAGGGCCCGGTCGGTGGGCGGGAGGACCGTGTGGGGGGAGTACCTCGTCCACCCAGGCGCGGTGGCGGTGCTCGCCGTGGCGGAGGGTGAGGTTTTGCTTGTGCGGCAGTTCCGGGGGGCGCTGGGCCAGTGGACGCTGGAGGTGCCCGCCGGGACGCTGGAGCCTGGGGAGGACCCCGCCGAAGCGGCTATACGCGAAATGGTGGAGGAGACCGGCTTCAAGCCGCTGAGGCTGGAGCCGCTTCTCGACTTCTACCCCACCCCCGGCCTCTCCAACGAACGTATAACCATCTACTTCACAGACGCCCTCCAGCACGTAGGCGTCCAGGGGAGAGACCCCGGCGAGGAAGATATGGAGGTGGTGAGGCTCCCGCCCAGCCGCGTCCTCGACATGATAGAGGCCGGGGAGATAAAAGACGGAAAAACCATAATAGCCGTTCTCGCCGCATACAGGAAGAGACTTATATAACACGAGGAGAGAGCCCCGGACCGGCGGCGTCGGGGCCGGGGCGTTTAGGCCTAGAACTCGCTTCAGAGATTAGGAGGGCGGACGTGGTGGTTATGTGGTTTGCAGTTTTCCTCCTCTTTTTACATCAAACTTGGCGTCTTAAACTGCATATTATGAGGCGGCCAGACGCGACGTGTCGCTGAAGTTCGTGAAGGCCTAGAACTCGCCGTGGTTTGCCGTAGAGAAAGGCGCGACTTGTTAAATACGTGTGGTGGTGTGGTTGCGATGGTTAAGTTGGGGACTAGGTCGCTTGCGGTGCTGGGCGGCGTCTACGCGCTTGTTGCTTCCGT
>JAVVGH010000156.1:0-3154 GCA_032249215.1 Pyrobaculum sp. | reverse complement strand
CGTAATTTACTTTGATATTCTCTAAAAATTAAAGTAATCTCACTGTTTAATGGCTTATGTCGTTTGCGTCCTTTGTCCAGCGGCGTAGGCGAACGTCTTCGGGCCTCGCCGGGAGGCGTGAGTCGGAGGACGTAGCAGTAGCGTTGCGGCGGGCTCAGCGCGGCGGAGGCTTGGCGGCGTCTAGGCGTTATTTTTCTAAGCACTTGTAGGTGCGCTCGTCGATCTGTATCGTGTAGTCGTCGCCGTGTCTGCAGATCTTGGTGTGGCTGTCCAGCAGTCCTGCGTGGGCGACGAAGTCTCTGTTGTCCTTGCCGCACGGCTCACCGGCGCGCGACGGCGCGATGCCCTTCAGTTCCGCGAGCGTGGTGCATCCGCCTAGGCGGCGTTTGTCGAGGCTCATCTTTATGTCCTCCAGCTCGTGCTGGACGAGGAGCTTGGCCGTGGGGTTCAGCTTCTTAACGACGTGCCACTGCCTATACTGGCTTAGGGTGCCAGGCAGATCTCTGCATCCCGCCCACGCCAGGAGACGCTCGTAGAGGGATCTGTAGTCTGGTTTTTCGCCGTAGGTCACTCTGCAAGGCCCCTCCCCGCAGATGGGCTTGGGCTCTGACCTGTAGTCAGGCTTCTCCACCTTTCTGCAGAGAGCCGCGTAGTGAAGCGGGGCTCCGTAGTAGAGGGCCCGCACTGCCTGAATATTCGGCTTCCACAGAAACTGAAGGTGGTCGACGGAGTCGCTGAACAGCGCCTCGTAGCTCCACTCCTGAGGCGTGGCGTTCCACACAGAAATTTTCACAGAGTCGTAGCCGCGGAGGAGCGCCGCGCCGGCGAGGAGCCTGGCGGCGTAAAGCGAGATAGTCGGCATGAAGTTCACACCGTGGGTCACGTCGAGCATTATCTCGAGAGTCCCCCCGGGCTCTCCCAGCGCCTCTACCTGCCGCCAGAGCCCCAGCACGAGCTCCGCCAGGATGTGATCCGGCTTGGCCTCGTAGAGATATCCGCCGTAGAGACCTCTGGATCCCGTGGCCACCACCTCGACCTCATAGCCCATGGCCTCGGCCACAGCCTTCATGTACCTCCGCAGGACTTCCCGCCACTCCCTCCCCTCCGCGGGGCGCACGGCGACCCGGTCCCCCTCCTCGGCCACCTCCAAGCCGGAGCCTCTGGCCGCCTCCAGAATCCTACCGTCGACCTCGCTCCTCTTTGCGACCGCCGTCAGCGCGGAGTCGAGGGCGTAGACAACGTAGCGGTCGGCCTTGGCGCACACGATCGACGAGAACCCTGTCCTCTCCCCGCCACTGCACCTGTAGACTACAGCCTTCCAGTTCAGCGGGCTCCCCCAGGTGGCGACGTAGAGAGCCCTAGCCGCCATCAGTTTTCCTCAATTTTTCTCAGATGGGTCTCCACAACAGCCGCGCAGTCCCTCCGAAGCCTGACGTAGAGCTCCTCGCCTCTCCTCGCCACGTCGACGAGGGCCTTGGCGAGGCCGGCGTGGGCTATCAAGATCCTCCTGTCGGCGACACACGGCTTGCAACTCTCGCCCAAGGCCTCGCAGGCCAGCCTCGGCCCCTCCTCAGCCCACCCCTTCAGCTTGTCGGAAAGCGAATCTATCTCGTTCTTCAGCAGAGTCTTCGCCACGACGCCCAGCTTCAGCGCGTCCGCGGCGTCGCCGAGGCAATTCAGCCTGTAGAAGCCGTCCTCGGCTCCGCATCTATGCGCCTCGCCGTGCGCCCAGGCCAGCACCTCCGCCAATATGCGGAGGCGGGCCAAGCCGGGGTCAGCCGCCAGGCGCCTCACGACGTGGACCCATGCTCCCCCTCTCTCCAGAGACGCCTTGAGAACCGCATCCCGCGCCTCCTCCGCGGCCTTTTTGACCAACTCGGCGAGGTTCCTCACGTCTCCCCCCACCTGGGCGAAGTACAGGAGGAGCCCCAGCCTCAACGCGTCGGCCAACATCCCGAGGCGGCCGGCGACACCCCTCACGAGCTGCCTCACCGCGCCAGCCGCCTCCACTGCCTCCCTCGGCGCGCCCCTCAGCAACCTCAGCGGCGTTATGTCTTTGTCTGTCGCGAGATCCACGAGGACCTCGTCAAGCGTGGTCCCCTCCAGCTCCACGCTCTCCACTATGTTTATCGCGGCCTCTTGACCGTCCTGCGTCACGGGGTCCGAGTTCACCACGAGGAGGCACCGCGGGGCGCCGCGCCGCACGTAAAGCGCCTTGGAGGCCATGTAGACCGCATGCCGTGCGAAGAGCGGCATGTAGTTTATGCCGTGGGTCACATCGAGGACGGCGGCGTCGGGCGCCAGCTGCTCAAGCCTTCTGTAGATCTCGTCGACGATGAAGAAGCCGGCGTTGTCGAGAGACCCCGAGAACCTATACCCCTCGTACCAGCCCACCGCAGGCAGTACCACCACGTCGGCACGCCCCAGGAAGAGCTCGACGTAGCGCCTCAGCCTATCCTCCGCCTCCCTCCGGAGCTCCTCGACGCTGGCAACCCTGCCGTGGAGCTCCCCGTTCAGCCGGCAGACCTCGGCGTCGACCTTCTGCTTGTCGTCGCGCGGCTCCCCCGGCGCGTTGCGGCACTTGGCCACGATGGACTCCTGCCCCACCACCACGACGTAGACCTCGTGGTCTGCCAGCGCCTCCCGGACAACTGCGGTCGAGGAGTAGCCCTCCCGCACCAAGGCGACTTCGAAGTAGTCGCTAGGCCTCCCGCACAGCTTTGAAGGAAACTTGGGGACGAAGTACTTGACCCTCCTCCACATCAGAGGAAGACCCCAGGTGGCCACAACGGCGACTCTCATACTATCTTTAACACGTTTATATATAACTATATCATCCGACGACACAGCCGGAGTCTGCAAGAAACTTCAAAAAACTCCGACTTCCCGCCTCTTCCCCCTAAGTCTTCAGCCACACCATAGACTCCCCCTTACAGCCGTAAAGCGGCCATCAGACCGCAATTAGACGGCGGCGGTCAACGCCGCGGCTACAACCGCGGCGTTGCTAGGCGATGCGGTGAGTAACGCTTTCATAGAGATGCGGCGTGGCCTTTGAGGCTGACGTCTCTAATTGCCTATGACGCGTTAAAGATAGCGGTGGAGCATGTGTTGGGCAAGATTAAGGAGGGGAAAAGCTGAGCACGGAGGAGGTCCT
>JAVVGH010000155.1:0-3174 GCA_032249215.1 Pyrobaculum sp. | reverse complement strand
TAGGCCATGCGCCAGCTGAAGAGGTGGAAATGCGCGGCGTGCGGCGAGGAGATAATCGAGGGTCAGCTCTTCACGTTCTACAGCAAAGGCCCGGTCCACTGGGAGTGCCTAGAGAAGGAAATGGCAACTAGGGTTTACAAAGACGTGGACTTGGCGGCGTTGCTCCGGTTGGATCACTACCTACACGAGGGCATCGTGCTGGCCAAGCAACTTGAATACTTGGCCCAAAGCGGGGAGGTTAGGAAGAGGATTGAGGAGATACGGAGGCAACTAGAAGTCCTCGCGGCTAAGCTCACCAACGAGATAACCGCCAAAATATAAATCGCCCTTTTTCCGACCCCAAGTGTCTTTGGAAACAGGGAAAAAGAGCGTAAAGCTCACGTTGGGCAAACAGATCCTCACATTTCCTCTGCCAGGTGGCGAGCCCGTGCCCACAGCCTCCTTCGACGGCAAGACGCTCAACGCCTCTTGTTGCGGCGTCGAGGTTGTTCTGAAGGTGGAGCCAGCCGCCGACGGGACCGTCATACGTAAGGAGCTGAGGCCGCGGGAGCACGTCTTCGGCCTGGGCACCCGCGCGTATCCGCCCGACAGGAGGAGGGGGCGCTTCTTGCTCTTCAACAACGACCTATACGGCTACCAGCTCGGCATGGACCCCCTCTACGCCTCCATACCGTTTCTCGTCTTCGTCGAAGGAGGGAAGGCCTTCGGGCTTGTGGTAAACAGCCCCGCCTACGGTGTGGCCGACATAGGCGCCTTGAGATACGGCGAGGTGGCGATAGAGGTGGAGGACAAGCCCGAGGTCTACGTGTTATTCGGCCAGTCGCCCCTCGATGTTTACTCCACATACGCCGAGGTGACGGGCAGGCCCTTCCTCCCCCCGAGGTGGGCGCTGGGGCTCCACCTATCCCGCTACAGCTACGAGCCGCAGAAGGCGGCGGAGGAGGTGGTCAGAGAGGTGGCCCAGGAGGCGCCCGTGGAGGCCGTCTACCTCGACATAGACTACATGGATGGATATAAACAGTTCACCTGGGACTACAGAAAGTTCCCCGACCCCCGGGGCTTCGTAGAGGCCATGCACGAGATGGGCGTCAAAGTCGTCACGATAGTAGACCCCTACATAAAGGCCGAGCCGGGGTACCGGCCCTTTGAGAAGTTCCTCAACTGCGTCTTGGTCACAGAAAACGACGAGCTGTACCTAGCCAGGGGGTGGCCCGGGCTCTCCGCGCTCCCCGACTTCTTGAACCCGCGGTGTAGGGAGCTGTGGGCCTCCCACGTGGCGGAGTTCGTCTCTACGTACAACGTCGACGGGGTTTGGCTAGACATGAACGAGCCCACAGTCTTCAACTGCGACGTCTTGACAAGCCGCTCGCGGATGTACGCCCTGGCAGGCGCCACCCCCCACCCCCTCGACAGAGAGGAGCTGTACTGCAAGGCCCCCCGAGGCGCCTACCACGTCGCCGACGGCGTCAAGATCCCGCATGAAAAAGTCAGAGGGCTGTACCCCTACTACGAAGCCGAGGCCACGTACAAGGGGCTACAGGCGGCGGAGAAGGAGCCGTTTATACTTTCCCGCTCCGGCTACCTCGGCATACAGAAGTACGCCGCCCTTTGGACAGGCGACGTCCCCAGCACCTGGGAGGGGCTGAGGCTCGCCGTGATGTCCGTGCTGGGGCTCTCCGCATCAGGCGTGCCGTACGTCGGCTGCGACGTGGGGGGCTTCGCCGGGCTCGGCGACTACGAGCTGGCGGCTAGGTGGTACCAGGCGGCGGCCTTCTTCCCCATATACCGCGTCCACAGAGACAAGGCAACCCCCGACGCCGAGGTGACGCGGTTGCCCAGCAAGTACCGCCACATGGCGGTGGAGGCGGTCAAGATGCGGCTCCGCTTCCTCCCCTACCTCAGGCATCTGGTCTGGGAGGCGCACCTCCACGGCTACCCCATCGTGAGGCCGCTGGGGCTCGAGTTCCCAGAGGACGAAGACGCCTTCAAGATACACGACGAGTATATGGTGGGGCCCTACCTCCTCTACGCCCCCATCTTAGACAAAGGCGTGAGGCAGAGAGACGTCTATCTGCCCAGAGGCGCCTGGATGGACCTAGCCACGGGACGCGTCCACCTAGGCCCCAGCTGGGTTGTGTCTGAGGCAGACATGCCGCTGTACATACGGTCGGGCTCCGCCGTGCCTACGCAAGAGGCCCTCCTCATATACGGCGAAGGGAGGTGGACTATATACAGAGACGAAGGCCCCGCCTCAGTGACGCGGCTAGGCAACGCCGTGGAGACCGACGTCCAGTGGCCGGCTCTCTACATGCTGGGCGAGGGGCTGGCCGAGGTCGTGGTCAACGGGAGGAGGCGGGCCGCCGCCTACGCGAAGCTGGGCACCTACGTGGAGCAGGGCGACTGAGGGATGTCCACGACGTACACCCTTCCGAACTTCGAAAGAGCCTCCGCCAGCTCCTCGGGGGCCTCTGTGACGAAGACGTGAGAGGGGCCCGTTCCGGAGACGCCGCCCACGGCGCCGCGGCGCAGGGCCTCCAGCGTGGGCTCTGGGGGGTAGCCCAGGGCGTAGCCGTACGCCACCGCGTTTATCAACATCGCCTCGCGCCACATGCCCAGCCCCGCGTAGGCCACAGCCGTCCGGACGACGGGCGCCAGAGCCTTCATCTCCTCCAGCTTGTGCCGCCTCTTTTCGTAAGGCGGCACCAACACCACGGCCCTCCCCCCCACCTCGAGCTCTCTTATAACCACCAGCTTGTGGTTGTCCGTCAGGTAGCTACGGCCGACGGCGCTGGCGACGGCGTCGTCGAAGGCCCCGGTGACGCTTATGCCGGCCCACTTGCTCAACTGGGCGTTGAGGCGGGCCGCGTCGAACAGGTCAATCTCGACGCCGGCGAGGCGGGCCGCCGCGACGATCAACGCGTTCACAGCGGCGCTACTGGACTTCAGCCCGCCGGCGGTGGGTAGGTCGCCGGAGAAGCGGACCGAGAGGGGGCCAGTGCCGAACTTCTCCGCGACCTTCTCCGCAATTCTACGTATCGGCGCCAGGTCGACCTCGGCGTAGCTCTCCACCCTATACTCATCAGAGCGGCACACCTCGGCCACGACCCTCAGCGAGATGGGGAAGGCGGCGCCGTGGCCGGTGGCTATTGCATTAATCACGGTCCCGCCGCCGTA
>JAVVGH010000154.1:0-3190 GCA_032249215.1 Pyrobaculum sp. | reverse complement strand
CATCTGCATGAGGCTCTGCGCTGTAAAGACTTTTAAAAAAGACTGCAGGAGTTCCCGTGGTTGTTGAGCTTGTGGAGAAGCCTCTTCCCAAGCCCTCTTCAGAGGGCTATGTGGAGGCTAGGCTTCTTGAGGCTCTGGGCGAGGCTCGTCTCGCTCTTCGCTTCTTGGAGGAAGGGTTGACGCGTAACGCCGCGTGTAAGGCCTTCCAAGCCTGGAAAGCACTTTTAGCCGCCTTGTTGCGGCTGGAGCTGAATAAGCTCAAGGCCTTGGCCAAGACGGAGGAGGAGAGGCGTTGGCTTGAGTCTAAGGCAGTGCCCAGAGTCCCGACGACCAAGATGAAGGAGCTGTCCCGTCTGCTGAAGGCGGCTGGGCATGAAGCCATCACCGCCTGGACGGACAAGGCGCTTGACCTCCACGACTACCAATACCACGGCCCTGACCCAGACATGGCCCTCTCTAAATACACGACGAGGGAGTCAGCCGCCGCGGATGTAGTCGAGCTACTGCAGGAGCTCGTCAGGCGCGTTGAGGCGCTTAAAGGACGCGTTAGGTGGAGCGACGAGCTAGAAAAAGCGCTGGAGGAGGTGAGGAGGGCTTTAGAAAGCTTCTAGACGGGCGGTGCCGCTTGAACCGCTGTTGTTGAATAATGCTACGCGCGGTTCTGAGACCTAGGCGTTACGCCTCGTACAAAGCTTAATTACAAGAACACCCACCGAGACGTGAAGAGAATCAAGCTTGAAATTGCTCCCGGCGTCGAGACGGAATTTGTGGATAGAGACCGCGCCCTTGCGCAGGTGGTGGAGTGGGCGGAGAGGGGCACCAGATTCCCAGTGGTGATTTTTGGGCCGGAGGGCTGTGGGAAGACTGCTTTTCTCCGGCAGGCGGCTTCTGGGTTGCGGGAGCTGGGGTACGACGTCTTCTACCTCCACCCCCTAGACAAGGTCTTCTTGGCTGATGTGGATGATCCCGACGTCAAGACGCTCTTCCTAGAACTTGTGCGGAAGACTCTGGAGGATGAGAAGTGGGGCCGGCTGGCGCTGGCGGTCTTCGACCTCACGCGGGAGATCCTCAAGAAGAGGAGGCGGAAAATCGCCATCATAGCCGACGACGTGTTCCAGGCAATTGGTTTAGACAAAGCCGCGGCGTATGTGAAGGGCTTGCTCAACACGATAGAGCACCCCGTATATAGGTACGAAAACATCGTCGTGCTGGTGGCAACTAGTGAAGGCATGTCGAGAAGTGAAATCGGCCGTCATAGATGGGCTGACATAATGCCTATGTGGAACATGGCCAAAGACGGCTTTAGGCGGTTATACGAGGCGATTCCCGGAGTAAAGCCTCTCTTCGAGGAGGCGTGGCGGCTCACCGGCGGAAATCCCCACATGCTTCTTGAGTTACACAAGAGCGGCTGGAACGTCAACAGGGTGGTTGAGGCGTTGATTAAAGATAAAGAGCTGACGTCGAGCTTCATAGCCAAGTGGAGGAGGTGGCTTGAGGCGGCCGTTGAGGATCCCGAGGCTCTGTGGAGCCCCGACGCCCCCGAGGAGCTGATCAAACAGCTGACGGAGAAAAACCTTATAGTATACAACATGTACGACAGAGACCCCTACTTCTGGATAGACCAACCCCCACCCGAAAGAGACCCGGAGCTGGGCATCGGCAAAAACGTCGCCTGGCAGACCCCCATACACAGAGAGGCGGTGAGAATAGCGTTGAGGGAGGCGGCGTCTTCTTGACATCCGCCGCCTCTGCGGCATCTGCATGAGGCTCTGCGCTGTAAAGACTTTTAAAAAAGACTGCAGGAGTTCCAGTGGTTGTTGAGCTTGTGGAGAAGCCTCTCCCCAAGCCCTCTTCAGAGGGCTACATTGAGGCTAGGCTTCTTGAGGCTTTAGGCGAGGCGGGGCTGGCGTTGGAGTATCTGGAGAGGAGCCTCACCCGAAACGCCGCGTGTAGGGCATTCCAGGCCTGGAAGGCCCTTTTGGCCGCCCTCCTCCGGCTTGAGCTGGACAAGCTGAAGGCCCTGGCGAAGACCGAGGAGGAGAGGAGGCGGCTTGAGTCGAAGGCAGTGCCCCGGGTCCCCACTGCCAAGATGAAGGAGCTGTCCCGTCTGCTGAAGGCGGCTAGGCATGAGGGCATTACTTTTGTGACCGATAAGGCGCTCGACCTCCACGATTATCAGTACCACGGGCCGGATCCAGACATGGCGCTGTCTAAATACACGACGAGGGAGTCAGCCGCCGCGGATGTAGTCGAGCTACTGCAAGAGCTCACCAGACGCATCGAGGCGCTGAGGAGCCGCGTCAAGTGGGGCGAGGAGTTGGAAAAAGCGCTGGAAGAGGTGAAAAGAGTCTTAACGCCTTGAGGTCTCTTGGACAACGCCACCTGCGCCGGCTAATGATGCGGCGGCTCCTCCATTTGCCGGGCAACAAATGGAGCCGCTCTGAGATTAAGATCCTCAGCAACGGAGCTAGACCAAGCCAGGGGGAGGCCCACGCCTAGGCCCCTCGACTCCATGCCAAGCTCACGAAGAGGACAGACCCTTCAAGAGTCAAATCACTCAGCGAAAACGTGAAACATAGAGAAAATACAAGAGCTATCGATGGGGCACATAGGCGGAGAACCGCTGAGGGAGAAATCCGCTGAAAGGACATAAATACAGAATCCGTTTAACTCATGGGTCTCGTCTGGGTTGAGGTAGTGGTCAGGAACCCCGACACAGGCAGGCACGCGGCCGCCAAAGCGCTTGTCGATACGGGCGCCACCTTGACTGTGGTCCCGAGAAGAATCGCTGAGGGGCTCCAACTACCTGTGATAGGCAGGAGGAGAGTCGCCACGGCAAAGGGCGCCGCGGAACTCGACGAGTGCGTAGGCGTCGTGGAGGTCATGGGCAGAAAAGCCTACACGCACATACTTGTGTCGGACGACATAGAGATTGTGCTGATCGGCGCAACGGCGCTGGAGACCTTAGGCCTCGAAGTAGACCCAGCCGCGGGGAAGCTGAAGGAAGCCGCGACGTACCTACTCTAAGCGCCGATGAGCCCGCGTGCGCCGGAGGCCGCAGGAAAACAACATCTAATACTCACACAGCAGGTCGGTCGCCACATTAAGCGGCGAAGCCCCCGGGTAAACGCAACACCCAACAAGCCGGCGTACAAAACGCAAACCGTCAGGCGCCGCAACAAAGCCTCGC